>JBIHZT010000417.1:0-4195 GCA_044240265.1 Luteolibacter sp.
AATGCAGACATCCGCCGGGGCGGCGGCGTCGAGTGGCGCGGAGGCGGTGCCCTTGTAGCCGATGTAGCTCAGCCACTTCAACCGCTTGATCGCGGCGTCGCCCTCAATGGCAGGCGGCTTCGACTGGGCGTCGGTTTCCTGGATCGCGAGCACGGCGATGTCGCGATACCAACCACCTTTCGCGGCGGGTTTGGGCAGCGCGCCTTTGAACGGCTGGCCACCGGCGATACGCAGGGCGCTGCTGACCACGGCTTGGGCCGCGCGCTCGTGCGGGATCCAGGGGCCGCCATTGCCACAGTAGCCGGGGCCGTTGTGGGTCATCACTTCGAGTCCGATGCGTTTGGCCTCGGCGATTTCAAAGCCGAACATCTCCTGCCAGGACGGCTGCATGTATTTGTGCTCGCCGGCGGGGATGCCCTGCTGCGCCACGTCAAACATCGTCATTCCGCCCAGCCCCGCCCGCTTCATGGCTTCGAGTTCGCGGGTGATGGACGCGCGGTCCACATTGCCGTGAAGCCAGTGCGCCCACACCCAGGGGCGATAAGCGCCCGAAGGATTGGCAAACCCCTCGGCCAGCTTTTCGGTCGTCACCTCCGCCCCCACGCTGGCAACGGTCAGCCCGCTGAATAGTGAGCAGGCCAGCAGGGATCGCTTGAGTACCAAACGGATAGATCGGGTGATGTCAGATTGGCGGCGAGGTCTTTGAAGCGTTGGCAAATTATGAAGAGGAGAGGTCATCGGGAAATTCGGTTTCTATCTGCGATCGCCGAGGATTACGGGAGCGGGTCGAGTGATAGATCAGGGTAGGGGGGCTGGCAAGGATTCCGGCGCAGTCGAAGGGATCGACCTGAATGGGAAATGGATTTTCAGGTGAAAAAATCAGCGGAATCGTTTGCAAGGAGCCGCTGTCTCACGAAGTATTTCTGCTGATGAAACTTCGAACGATCGCGCAGACGGCCGCAGCGGCCCTATTTTCCATGAGCAGCCTCGTGCAGGCTGAAACCAAGGCGGAATTTGACCAACGAATGGAATGGTTCCGCGAGGCGCGCTTCGGGATGTTCATCCACTGGGGGCTGTATGCCGTGCCGGCCGGCGAGTGGAAGGGGCAGAAGTTCGGCAGCAACGTCGAGTGGATCCAGTCGCACGCGAAAATTCCGGTAGCGGATTACACGCCGCTCAAGGATCGTTTCAACCCGGCGAAATACGATCCCGAGGCCTGGGTGAAACTGGCGAAGGACGCGGGCATGAAATACATCGTGATCACCACCAAACACCACGATGGTTTCGGCCTGTGGGACTCGAAGCAGACCGACTGGGACATCGCCTCCACGCCCTATGGCAAGGATTTGCTCAAGCCTCTGGCCGCCGCCTGCGTGAAACACGGGATCAAACTCTGCTTCTATCACTCCATCATGGATTGGCACCATCCGCAGTGGGGAACCAAGGCGGAATGGCGCGGCAATGCTGCGACGGAGAAGCCTGACATGGACAAATACACCGCCTACATGAAGGCGCAGCTCAAGGAAATCCTCACCGACTACGGCCAGATCGGCATCATTTGGTTCGATGGCGAGTGGGAGGACGCATGGACCCACGAGCGCGGCAAGGATCTCTACGCCTGGCTGCGCGAACTCAGCCCCAAGCTCATCATCAACAACCGCGTGGACAAGGGCCGCAACGGCATGGCGGGCATGAACACGGACGACAAATTCGTCGGCGATTACGGCACACCCGAGCAGGAAATCCCGGCCAACGGGCTACCCGGTGTCGATTGGGAAGCATGCATGACGATGAACGATACCTGGGGATTTTCCGCACATGACAAAAACTGGAAATCCACGGAAACGCTGGTGAGAAACCTCATCGACATCACCTCCAAGGGGGGCAACTACCTGCTCAACGTTGGTCCCACCGCCGAGGGCGAGATCCCGGCGGCGAGCATCGAGCGCCTGCAAGCCATCGCCCCATGGATGAAGGCGAATGGCGATGCCATCCACGGCACGCACGCCAGCCCGTTCCCGCGCATCCCGGCATGGGGCCGCTGCACGACTCGCCCGCTGCCCGGCCGGAAAACCCGGCTCTATCTGCATGTGTTCAATTGGCCTGCCGATGGACGTCTCGTTCTATCCGGTCTGACCAACAAAGCGCTTGGTGCGTCCTTGCTGACCAAGCCCGGACAAACGCTCGACGTCAAAAGCGATGCGAGAGGAACCGTCGTCGAGCTTCCTAAAAACGCACCGGATGCACTTGCCACAGTGGTTGTGATCGACGTGACCGGCACGCCGGTGATCGAGCCTTTCACGGCGTCGGCCGGCGTGGACGGAGTCATCGCGCTTCCTGCCGCGGATGCCACGCTCGACGGCCACGGCCTGAAGCTCGAAAACAAGGACGGCACTTCCTACATCGGCTACTGGAGCAATCCCAAAGACTCGGTTTCCTTCCGCGTCCGCTTTGAAAAGGCGGGCGTGCAGGACGTCGGCATCGACTGGGCCTGCCCCGCCGCCGCTGCAGGCAGCAAGACCGAGTTCCGTTTGTTCGATGAAAACAACAAGCAAGTCGCCGCCCTGCCATGGACCGTCACCGCCACCGGTTCGTGGGAGAAATTTGAAACAGCGAGCGTCGGTCGGATCGATGTGCCGGCTGCGGGGAATTTCACCTTGCGGCTCGTCGCCTTGGACAAACCCGGCGAGGGCGTGGCCAATGTGAAGGCGATCCGCCTGACCCCGGCGAAGTGAAACAGCCGGCGGCACAGGCTTGTGGCCGGGCACTTGGTTTTCCGGTGGAGCACAGATCACGGATGGGGTCGTGACTGGGAGCGCTGATATCCGTCGGGATCTGGGTGCTGCCAACGCATTCGGTTCTTCCGGAACCATCTGGCTGTCCTTCGACTGGGGGCAAGTGAGTGCAGGTGCCACCTATGGCGGGCTTACGTTTTTTGACGGTGACGGCACCGAGAGGGGCCTCATCGGCAACACCTACGGCGGCGAAACCACATGGAACATGAATGGCGCTACCCCGACGGCAATACCGACCGTCGGTATGCATATCGGCGTTGCCAAAATCACGCTCGGCGCGGGTGCGACCAGCACCATCGAGCTGTGGGTGGGGCTGACCGGCTCCACCGTCAATGTGAGCGGTGCTCCGATGGCCACGACGACAAACCGCGACCTCGATGGTGTTAGTATTCTTCGCATCATGGGTGGAAGTGACCAGAAGTTTGATAACTTGCTCATCGGAACCACCGTCGCCGACGTCGATGCCACCGATACCCCGGCTCCTCCCACCACCTACGAGGCCGGCCTCACCTTCCGCCTCTATGACATCCAGGAAACCATGGACCAGCTCTACCCCCTGGTGCCCGGCCAGACGCCGAACGTGGATCAGAAGCGCGGCACCATCGACTGGTCCACCATCGCCGACTTCGCCGGCTACACCGCGCAGTTCCTGGTGGAATGTTTCGCCACTCTCGATATCGCGACCACGATGGCCTGCACGGCGCCACGCCGATGGACGGCAGCATCACCCTCCGCGCCGGTCTCCACCCGCTGAAGCTGCGCTTTTTCCAAAGCGGTGGCGGCTACTCGCTCAAGCTGGAGTGGCGGCCGCCGGGTGCCGCAAACTTCGCCACCGTCCCCGCCTCCGCCTTCCTCACCCCGGCGGGCGTCACCCGCGTCGTCGCACCGGGCAAAAAGGAAATCATCACCCCCGGCGACAATTCCCGCCCCGGCAATGGCCAGCCGCTCAATGCGGTCCACCCCTCGTGGCGGGTGACGACCATCCACCCGGCGTCCTTCCTGCCCAAGGTCGGCGCGATGGCCGTGCACCCCACCGACGGCCGTCTCTTCATCTCCACCTTCGAGCCGAACCAAGCCTGCTTTTACGATCCGAACACCTTGCTCGGCGGCGACGGGAAAATCAGGGCCCTCACCAACACCGCGGGCGAGAACCCGGAGGCGGTGACCGTCACCGAAGTCGCCGCCGGCCTGTCCGAACCGCTCGGGATGAAATTCATCAACGGCGAACTCCACGTCGCGCAACGCCTGGCGATCACCCGCCTGCGCGACACCAACGGCGACGGCTACTACGAGACCAAGGACGACATCGGCGGCGGCTGGCTTTCCGACAACTACCACCATTTCCACTTCGGCCTCATCGAGCGCGACGGCTTCGCCTACACCACGCTTTCGACCGCGAT
>JBIHZT010000384.1:0-4487 GCA_044240265.1 Luteolibacter sp.
GCGGGGGAGGTGAGCTGATCCATGGGGGAGGGGGAGGGAAATGGCACGGGGGAGACTACGAGAGTTGTGACAATGAGAGAAATTGGCGGCGAGGGGTAGCACTAATTCACTAAGGAAAGATTAACTTCCTTCCGGCTATGAATGGAGCGATGGTTCAACTTCTATCATGAGGTGGTTTGGTTTGTATTACGCGATCACGTATTGCACGGGTTGGTGAAATTTCTTGAAAGCGGCGGGTTTCGGAGCGATCAGTCGTGGCGTTGCTCCCCCCGCGATGAAATTCAAGCCGACATGTCCCTTGTGGATTTTTACCCTGACGACCACTGCACTGTGGTCATCCGTTATTTTAACGGTTCACGGTCAGGAGGTCTCGTCAGCGGTGGACGGACGGGTGGAGGCGGGGCCGGTTTTGGAAGCCGTCGCCCCCAGCGATGAAGAGCGGCGCGGTGGTCTTGATCTCGGAGTGGTGGTCTCCGCCGCTTATGATACTAACATTTATCTCAGTAGTACGAATCCCACGGGGGACATGGTTTATCGGGTGGGTCCTTCGGTCGCCTACACGCAGGGCGATAGCAAGGATGGCGCGGGTGGATACATCCAGGTGGCCTATCAGCCGACTGGTGTGAGCTATGCGAGTGAAAAGTCGAACAACCGCATCGACCAGTCCGCCGCGGTCATCGCCGGCTGGAAAGGCAAGGTTTCTAAAATCACCTACAAAGGTGTCGGCCAGATTCTGGGAGACGCGACCGCGGACACCGGCACGCAGACAGAGCGGCTCGAACTTGAAAACGAAATCCGCGGAGCGTGGACGGTCCGCGAGAAGGTCTCCCTGGAAGCGGCGGTGGGCGGCTGGCAGACGAAGTATCAAAACTCCGCGCTGGTGGACTCCGGCCAGGTCTATGGTGAGGCCGCCGTAAGGTATGCCTACTCGCCGAAGACCGAGGTGGGCGTGGCTTGTCGCGCGGGCAGCTTGAAGATCGAGAACGCCGCCTCCCAGACGATCCAGCAGTTGACCGGCTCGCTCGTCTGGCAGCCGCGGGAGAAAATCCGCATCACGCTGGATGGCGGTGCGGAAGCGCGTGACTCGGGAAGCGGGTCCGACGTGAATCCGGTGGTGAACGCGCGCATCGACTGGACGCCTCGCGAGGGTACTCGTTTGTTTGTGACGGGATACCAGAGACAGGAGGTCTCCGCGCTGAACGACGGGCAGATTTACAGCGTGAAGGGCGTGACCGCCGGAATTTCCCAACGGCTTGGCGGTAATTGGACCGCGCTGCTTGATGCCGGCTATGAAGTGGCGGACTACATCCCCGACTCAAGCACCGGCGCGCCGTCGCGGACGGACAAGATTTGGTTTGTGCGTCCGGCGCTGAGTTATCAATTCTCCGACGAGCTCGATGGTTCGCTCTTTTTCAGGGCGTCCGATGATAATTCCACCGACTCGGCCTTCGGCTACGAGGCGGCGACAACGGGCCTCGAGCTCAATTACAAATTCTAATCTAATCTCCTCAGCATGCTCTCGAAAATTCCAACCAGCCTGATCGCGCTCGTCGCGTGCCTGATGCCGATGTGGCTGCCCGCCGAGGGCGAGCGTTCTTCCGGCGTGATCGGTCGCATGGACAATGTGGAAATCCGCGTGTTCCGCGAGGACGAGCTGACCACCCGCGGCCAGCTCTCGGCGGACGGCACGATTTCGATGCCATTGATCGGCTCGGTCCGGATCGTGGGTCTAACCACCGATCAGGCGGCGTTCGCCATCACCCGCAAGCTGGCGGACGGATATTTGGTGAAGCCCGAGGTGAGCGTGTCCATCGAGGCGCGGATCCGCAAGGCGGTCACCATTCTCGGCCAGGCCCAGCGACCGGGCGTTTTCGAGCTGCCGGCGCACCGGCAACTGACGCTGGTCGAAGCGATCGGCATGGCCGGCGGCGCGACCCGCATCGCCAATGTGAGGAAAATCAGCTTGAAGCGCACCGGCGGTAGTTCGGTGGAAATCATCAATCTATCCGACATCACCACGGGCAAGGGTGAGGATATTCCCTTGCGCGACGGCGATGTCGTCAGCATTCCGGAAAGCCTGTTCTGAATCACAACCCCTCCTATCTGAAAATGTCTTTTTCCCGATCCAAAAACCACGCGATCACCGCCGGGGCGTCGCCGTCGCAATTGCCCGCTCCGGTGGGTGCGAGTCCGACGTATTTCCTGCCCACGGTCGAGCCTGGCCGTCTGTTGGGAATCGTCCTCCGGCGCGGCTGGATCGTTTTGCTTCTCGCTGTGCTCGGTGCTGCGGCGCTCTATGCCTTGGCTGGGAGTCTGCCGAAAATCTATCGGGCAACGGGCTCGGTCTATGTGAGCAGCCAGGCGCCGTGGGTGCTCGACATCCGCGCCGTGGCGCCGGAGGAGACCCGCGATCTCGAACAGATGCGCTCGGTCGAGCAGGGCCTTGGCGCATCGACCTTGCTGGGGCGTGTCATCGAGGTGAACCGCCTCGCCGAGGATCCCGCCTTCGCGCCGAAGGGGACGAGCGAGCAGACTCTGCTAGGAACCTTCGCCAAGCGCGTGAAAATCGAACTCCGCCGCGGCACCCGCATCATCGATCTGCAAGTCGAGGACACGGATCCCGCGCGGGCCAAGGGCCTCGTAGAGTCGCTGGTCACCGAGTATGAAAAGTGGACGACGGACCGCCAGCAGGCGGTTACGCGGCAAGCGGGCGAGGGCCTCGCTCGCGAAGAAGAGCGGTTGCGCGAGCGGATGGACGCTTCGGCCCGCAAGCTTCAGGAATTTCGTGAAACGCATCCGGTGCCCGGGTTGGAAGGAACCCAGAGCGGCAGCCCGGTCCGCGACGCGTTGAGCACGCTGAGTTCGCAACTCACCGAGGCCACCGCCGCCCGCCTGCGCCTGGAATCGGAGTTTGAAGCCTTTGCGAAATTCGACTCCGCGAATCCTGAGGCGCTGGCTGGTCTTGCAAGTTCCGAGCGTGGCACCGAGGTGCTCGCCCAGGTGAAGGCGATCCAACAGAAGGAAACCGAGTTCGCCCGCGTCAAGGAGCGCTATCTTTTCAAACATCCGGTTTATAAGGAGATTTCCAATGAGATCGAGGTGATGAAGGCGAATCTAGCCGACACCGCGCGTGCCGCCGGCCAGGCGTTGGAACAACGCTACCGCGTGGCCAAGGAAAACGAACTCAAGCTTTCTAACGAGGTTGCACAAGCCCGTGGCAGCGCGGTGGACACCGAGGGCGTCCGCCAGCAGTTCCGCAACATGAGCCGCGAGGCCGAGGCGGACCGGACTCTTCATGATTCGGTGGCGCTGCGTCTCCGCGAGACCAGCCTTGCCGCCTCGGTTCCTGCTTCGGTGCTGCGTTGGGAGGATACTCCGATGCAGCCTGAATTCCCGCACAGTCCGCGGAAGATCGTGTTTGCCGCTGTCGGTGCGTTCGCGGGATTTCTCGCAGGCTTGGTGCTTCTCGTCGGTCTGGAACTGGGCAACAGCAAGGTGCGTGATCCCGCCGCTGCTGCGCGGGCCACTGGTGCGCCGCTTTTGGCGAGCTTGCCGCAGATTGACTATTCAGGCGACGGCATGGTGCTGGTGGCCGATCCGGCATCGGCCGGCGCCGAGGCGTTCCGGCGCCTGCGGGCGATTCTCGCGCCGCCGCCGGGCAGCACCACCGCGCGCACCGTGCTATTTGCCAGTGCGAGGGCGGGGGAGGGGAAATCCTTTTGCGCGCTCAACTACGCCACCTCACTTGCCATGCAGGGCCACCGCACCCTGCTGCTCGATGCCGATCTTCGCCGTCCGGGGCTGAGCCGCGAGCATCTGGCCGGAGCTGCGGAAGATTCCGGTCTCGGCGGCTACCTCGCGGGGAAAATCGACCCCGCCGACGCCTGCTTCACCACCTCGCTGCCGAACCTCTACATGCTCTCGTCCGGTCCGATGCGCGCGGATGCCGCGGAATTGCTCGCTGGAACCCGTTTTCCCGCCTTGTTGGAAGACGCTTACCGCTGGTTCGACCGCGTGGTCATCGATTCCTCGCCCGTTCTTGCGGTGAGCGACATGCTCGCGATCGCCCGCTATGCCGATCGCACCTGCCTGGTCGTGCGCGACGGCGGCAGCGACCGCCGTGACCTCAAGCGGGCGGCCGATCTGGTCCGCTCCGCCGGCGGGACGCTGGTGGGATTCATTTGGAATGAATCCGCGGGAAATCCCACCAACCCGGCCTCGTCCGGTCCCGGCGTTCCGGTGAACCGACCCGGAATTTCAGGTTCGGATCCCGTTGGCGCACCGTCTGCTCCCCCGAGCAGTGGTTACGAAATTGTCCCGACATTTGCGTAGCCATTTTTTGAGATTCGTCTTAGTTAAATTACTCCGCAACGCATACTCTCCCCCCGAAGATCACAAATACCATCCCCCCGATGGTTTCCCCAGCCATTCCCCCCAAGACCATGAAATCGACATCCCGCCTGATTGCGGGCGAGTCCCCCTCTGCT
>JBIHZT010000385.1:0-4486 GCA_044240265.1 Luteolibacter sp.
TTCTACCCGGAAGCGGTCTCCCAGCGCCTTCGCCGAGTCCGGAATCTCGACCAGGTCGCTGAGCACGATGACCCGCTGCTCTTCCACGCCGAGCGCTGAAATCTTGGTGAAGGCGGCGGGTTCAACACGGCGGACGCGCCCTTTGAGCGGTGCCTCGCCGCCCCATTGTTCGATTTCCACGGCGTCGCCCGGCCGGATCGTCACGGCGTCGCGGGAGAGAATTTCCGCTTCGATTTCAATGTCCGCCGGATCGCCGATTTCGAGAATCTGCGTTCCGGGGGTCACCACCATTTCGCTTTCCTGCATGACCTTGAGCACTCGGCCGGAGACGGGGGATTTCACTTCCACCAGATTTCCCGGAGTGAGTGTGTCCGGGCGGTCAAGTGCGGCGCGGGCTTGGGCGAGTTCGTAGTCGGAGACTTGCAGGGAAAACTCCGCCGCGCGGACTTCGGCGGCGCGGATCAAGGCGTCGCCCTCCGAGCGGTCGCGGTCGGCTTCGGAGACCGTGCCCGCACGGGTGACGGCGCGGATGCGGTCGCGATCCGCTTCCGCCAGTTTTAAGGCGGCCTGCCGGGCCTCGAGTGAGGCGGCGGTTTGTTTGCGGTTGGCCTCGTGCATGGAGACCACCGCTTCCGCCTGTGTCCGGGCGCGCGGATCCAGCAGCGGCGCGGCAATCGGCTCGATGGCGGTGAGCACGGTTTCTCCGGCTTTGACGTCGTCCCCGGGCTTGAGTGGGACGCGGCGCATTTTTCCGGCCACCGGGGCGGCGACGACGTAGCGGTTCCTCACGCGGGTCTTGCCCTCTTCGGAGACGCGCACGGTCAGCGGTCCGCGGGCGACGGTGCCGGTTTCGATGATAACGGGCTTCGGCCACAGCCCCCACGCGATCAGGGCGAGAAGCAAAAGTCCGCCAAGCCAAGGCAGCGAGCGGCGGATGAGATGGGCTCCCGATGGGTTGCGTTTGGTTTCCCAAGGCGCGGTCGCGGCGGGCGTGTCGGTATCGGGAGTGGCCATGGATTCGTTGGAATCTTGATAAACGAGGGGAGGGGGGCATTCAAGGCCCACTCGCGACGATGGCCGGGATTGGCGCACAGGCGTTGAGAATTCCGAGGCCAGTCGGAAACCGAATCGCCGCTGATAGAGACTTCCGCCAGTCCCTTACGATGTTCTCAGGCCGTCCCGGCGAGGCGGTGGTTCAGGGCGATTGAGCGGCGAAGCGCGCGCATCACGTCCACAAGGCCGCGATGTGTCGCCACCGCGGCGTTGCAAGCGGCATGCTGGTGGGTGTGGCGGCTTACGAAACGACCGATCTCGGCGTAAAGCTGGCGCATCTGCGTATCCAGCAGGGCGCTCTCGGCCCGCAGGAGGGAGATTTCCTTGTTGCCGTCGCCAATCATTTGGAAGGCTTCCGACGCGTGGACGCGGCGGTGTTTTTTCTTCTCGTTGATCTGTTCGTCCACCAGATCGACTTTGGCGTCGCCGGTTTCGATTTCCTGGGCGATCTGGACACGCTGTTGCTTGAGATCGGAAAACCTGGATTTTAATTCGGCAAGCCGGGCCTTGGCCTTTTCGATTTCCTGCTGGTGGTTGACGGTGGTCGAGGACTCCTTGGTGAGGACCTCGAGTTTCATCTTCATGCCGTCGTAAATGCGCCGGACCTCGCGGGCCTCGATGACGATCTCATCCCGGCGCTGGGCGAGTTTTTCTAGCTCCATGAGGAGCTCGATGCGCTGGTCCAGCAATTCCTGGTTAATCTCCGGCGCGCTGATGAGCACGTTGACCCGTTCCTCGTGCGCCTGGTCGAGCCGGGCCTGGCAATCCACCAGCTTTTGGCGGACGATTTCCTTTTCCTTGATGAGCTTCCGGAGGTTCCAGTATTCGACCGAGAGCTCTTCGATGCCCTCGACCTTTTCCCAGATGGCGGCACCGAGTTGTGCCTCCGCCTCGCGCAGCAGGTGCATTTCACTGGCGGCATCAGCCATCCGGAGATTTCTTCGGAAGTAGCCGAACGCCTGGGCGACTCGGGCGATGATGTAACGGGACGATGTCATGAGCTTTGGGGGAGATTGGCGGGTTATTTGGCGATTTTGCGCTGGAGGCTCTCGATGACGGAGATGTCTTCGAGGGTGGTAACATTGCCCGAAATCTTGCCCGTGCAAACGAGTTCTTTCAGCAGTCGGCGCATGATTTTCCCGGAGCGGGTCTTGGGCAGGCCGTGGGCGAAGTGCAGGTCGTCCGGCTTGGCGATCGCTCCGATCACCTTGCCAACGTGATTTCGCAACTCGGTGCGGAGAGCTTCAGATTCCTCGAAATTTCCCTTCAGGGTGACGAAAGCGGCGACGGCTTGGCCTTTCATCTCATCCGGCCGGCCGACCACAGCAGCTTCCGCGACGGCGGGGTGGGAGACGAGCGCGCTCTCGATTTCCGCCGTGCCGAGGCGGTGGCCGGAGACGTTGAGCACGTCATCGAGGCGGCCGATGATCCAGAAATTTCCGTCCTTGTCGCGGCGCGCGCCGTCGCCGGCGGTGTAGAGGCCGGGGTAGTCGGACCAGTAGGTTTTCTTGAAGCGGTCCTTGTCGCCGTAGATCGAGCGGATCATGGAGGGCCATGGCTTGCGGATGACGAGGCGGCCGTCCTGGCCGGCTTTGCACTCGTTGCCGGCGTCGTCGAGGATGGCGGCGTCCACGCCGAAGAACGGCAGCGTCGCGGTGCCCGGCTTGCACGGAGTCGCGCCGGGGAGCGGGGAAATCAGGATCGCGCCGGTCTCCGTCTGCCACCAGGTATCGACGATCGGGCAGCGTCCGCCGCCGATGTGTTTGTGATACCAGTTCCAGGCTTCCGGGTTGATGGGCTCTCCAACAGAACCTAGCAGGCGAAGCGAGGACAGGTCGTGGGCCTTCGGGAAATGGTCGCCCGCCTTGATGAACGCGCGGATCGCGGTCGGCGCGGTGTAGAAGATCGTGACGCCGTACTCTTCGACCATTTTCCAAAACCGGCCGAAGTCCGGGGCGTTTGGCGCGCCTTCATACATCACCTGGGTGACGCCGTTGGCCAGCGGGCCATAGACGATGTAGGAGTGCCCGGTGATCCAGCCGACATCGGCGGTGCACCAGTAAACATCCTCGTCGCGCATGTCGAAAATGTATTTGCAGGTGGAATAGGTGCCAGTGAGGTAACCGCCGGAGGTGTGGAGGATGCCCTTCGGCTTGCCGGTCGAGCCGGAGGTGTAGAGCACGAACAGCGGGTGCTCGGAGTCGAAGCCCTTGGCGACGTGTTTCGAGGAAACCTTGGCCACTTCGTCGTGCCACCAGGCGTCGCGCTTGGCGTCCATCGCGACCTCGTTGTTGCAGCGATTGACGACGATGACGCGCTTGACCTTGTCGTATTTCGCGAGCGCTTCGTCGACCACCGGCTTGAGCGCCACCACCTTGCCGCGCCGCCAGCCGCCGTCGGCGGTGACGATCACGGTCGCACCGGAATCCTCCAGCCGGTCCACGATGGCCTCCGCCGCGAAGCCGCCGAACACCACGTTGTGCACCGCGCCGATGCGGGCGCAGGCGAGCATCGCGACAGCGGCTTCCGGGATCATCGGCATGTAAATGAGCACCCGGTCCTTGGCTTTCACACCGTTTTTCAGAAGCACGTTGGCGAAACGGCAGACGTCCTTTTGGAGTTGGCCGTAGGTGATCACGCGTTTGTCGCCAGGTTCACCTTCCCAGATGATGGCGGCCTTGTTGCGGCGTGGTCCCGCGGCGTGGCGGTCCACGCAGTTTTCGCAGACGTTGATTTTTCCGCCGTCGAACCACTTGGCGTTTGGGGCCTTCCAATCCAGCACCTTGGTCCAAGGTTTTTGCCACATCAGCTCCTTCGCCTCGCGCGCCCAGAACTTCTCAGGCTGGTCGATGGACTCCTTGTAGAGTTTCTTGTAGGCCGCCATCGATGGGATGCGGGCTTTCGCGGAAAACTCCTTGGATGGCTTGTGGCTTGTGTCCTGATCGTGGCTCAGAGTGGGTTTCTTGGCGCTCATGGGTGTTTGTGAATTTTACGAAAAAAGAATTTCTCCCGCAGTGCGCGCGGAACCTAGAAAACCCGGGTGCCTGCGGCAAGTCCCGAGAATAGGTTAATCCGGTGTTTTTTGAGGCTTGCTCAACCCCGATTTCAGTCACGAATTTCATTCGCTTACGGCCTGTGTGACGTCTTAAGTATAAAGCGAGAGTATAAAACGAGCGTCAAATAATCGAAATAGGACTTGCGGTTTTTACGAGCTTGGCTTCAATCGGCGCATGGCAAGCAAACGGTGGATTGTTCCCAGGGTGAATGCTGCGGATCAGGCGGCTTCGAAGGCGGTGTTTTACCACTGCATCTCTCGGGTGGTGGACCGGAAGCTGGTGTTCGGCCCTGACGAGAAGGAGAAGTTCCGCACCTTCATGCGGATGCAGGAGAATTTCACCGGCTGCCGGGTGGTGTCATACTGTTTGATGAGCAA
>JBIHZT010000386.1:0-4483 GCA_044240265.1 Luteolibacter sp.
CACCGCATCGGAAGACGGTCCACCGGTCGAGATCATGACGGTGTCCGTTTCAGCTCAATCCATTCACTCGACCACGTGCGCCCGTGGCTCGCGGCGGGCGACGTCCTCGCCGCCGGCGCTGGTCACAAACGGGCCGCCTTCGAGCGGGGCCACGCCGGTAAACGCCACGTCCGGCATGTCCGTCGGACGACCGGCGAGCGGGAAATCCTTCCGCAGCGGGAAAAACGGATAGCCCTCCCACATCAGGATGCGCTTCATGTTCGGGTGGCCGGAAAACGGAATCCCCATCATGTCCCAGACCTCGCGCTCGTGCCAATCCGCACCGAGCCAGATGTCCGTCGCCGATGGCACGGTCTCGTCCTCGCCGACCTTCGCCTTGATGCGCAGATGCTTGGAATCGTCCAAAGTGGCGATTTCATAAACCATCTCGAACCGCGGATCCTCGCCGAAGTGATCGATGCTGGAAATATCCAGAATCATCTCATAGCCGAGGTCCTTGTGGCACTTCGCCAGCACGTCGTGCAGGGAGCCGAGCTCGACAATAACGGTCTGTTCGCCCCGGAACTCGACGGCTCCCAGGACTTTTTCCCCGAAGACTTCGCGGAGTTTGGTGGAATCGGCTGTTGCTGACATGTTGAAATTCGGGTCGAAAAACTCAGGCGTTCTCTTCGATGAACGTCCGCTTCTGATCCATCGTGGAATGCTCTCCCTCGATCTTTGTTTGCAGCTTCATCAGCCCTTCGATCAAGGCCTCGGGCCGCGGCGGGCAACCGGAAATATAGACGTCCACCGGGATCAATTTATCAATGCCCTGAAGCACCGCGTAGCTGCGATACATGCCGCCGGAAGAGGCGCAGGCGCCCATGGCAATGCACCATTTCGGCTCCGGCATCTGGTCCCAGACGCGTTTCACCGCGAGCGCCATCTTGTAAGTCACCGTGCCGGAAACGATCAAAACGTCCGCCTGGCGCGGAGAAAACCGCATCACTTCCATGCCGAAGCGCGAGATGTCGAAGCGGCTCGATGCCGTCGCCATCAGCTCGATCGCGCAGCAGGCGAGGCCCATCGGCATCGGCCAGAGCGAGTTCTTGCGCATCCAGTTGATGGCCGCATCCACGCGGGTGATGATCACGTTGCCCTCGATTTTCGAATCGTAGGCCGTGTGGAGGGTGCTTGGGGAAGGACTGACCATGGTAGTTGGTTTGCTGCGCGGGACATTGTGCGTGCGGCCCCGGCCGCTCAAGTCGATTGTGAAATTTTTCACAATCCCCGCCCATCGCTTCTCCCTTGCCCATTCGCCCGGCTCCCCCTAAGTTCCGCGCCCCTGCCGATGAGCTCCAAACCTGTATTTCTCTACGACACGACCCTGCGCGATGGCACCCAGGGCGAAGGATTCCAACTTTCCGGCCTCGACAAGCTCCGGATCGCCCAGCGGCTCGACGAATTCGGCATCGACTACATCGAAGGCGGCTGGCCGGGCTCGAATCCCAAGGACATCGAATTTTTCCGCGAGGCGAAGAACCTCAAGCTCAAGCACGCCAAGCTCGCCGCCTTCGGCTCCACCCGCCGCGCCGACACGCCGGTCGAGGAGGATCCGCAGGTCCGCTTGTTGCTGGAGGCCGAGACGCCGGTCGTCACCATTTTCGGAAAAAGCTGGGAGCTCCAAGTCACCGAAGTCCTCCGCACCACCGTCGAGGAAAACCAGGCGATGATCCGAGACACCGTGGACCACCTCGTGAAACACGGCCGCGAAGTCATCTACGACGCCGAGCACTTTTTCGACGGCTACAAGGATTCCGCCGAGCACGCGCTCGCCACCCTGCAGGCCGCCGCCGAGGGCGGAGCCGCCTGTCTCGTCCTCTGCGACACCAACGGCGGCACGCTTCCCTCCGAGATCATGCAAATCTGCCAAGCCGTGAAAGCCCGCTTGCCAGACACGCCGTTCGGCATCCACACGCACAACGACTGCGAGCTCGCCGTCGCCAACGCCATCGCCGCCGTCCGCGCCGGAGCCGCACAAATCCAAGGCACCATCAACGGCTACGGCGAGCGCACCGGAAACTGCAACCTCACCTCCGTCATCCCCATTCTCCAGCTCAAGATGGACATGCCGGTCGTCCCGCACCTCGAACAACTTCGCGATCTCTCCTATTTCGTGGACGACGTTTCCAACAACCCGCACTTCGCCCGCGCCGCTTTCGTCGGCCGCACCGCCTTCGCCCACAAGGGCGGCATGCATGTGAACGCCGTGCAGAAACTCGCCCGCAGCTACGAACACATCGTCCCCGGCAGCGTCGGGAACTCGCAAAACATCCTCGTTTCCGAACTCAGCGGCCAGTCGAACATCCTCGTCAAAGCCGCCGAACTCGGACTCCCGCTGGAAAAAGGTTCGCCCGAAGCCAGCGCCATCCTCCACCGCGTCAAGGAACTCGAAAACGACGGCTACTCCTACGAAGCCGCCGGTGGTTCGTTGGAAATCCTCATCCGCCGCGAACTCGGGAGCTACGTGAAGTCCTTCGACATCACCGAATACCACACCAGCTTCCGCAAATACCGCGATGGCCACCCGCCGGTCTGCGAGGCCACCGTCAAGCTCACCGTCGATGGCACGCCCGAGTTCACCGTCGCCGAAGGCCACGGCGTCATCAACTCGCTCGATCTCGCGCTGCGCAAATCCCTGCTGCCGTTTTTCCCGGAAATTTCCGGCGTCTCGCTCGTCGATTACAAGGTCCGCATCCTCGACGGCCACGACGCCACTGCCGCCAAGACCCGCGTGCTCATCGTCTCCACCGACGGCGAATCCACCTGGGGCACCGTCGGCGTCTCGGAAAACATCATCGAAGCCAGCTGGCTCGCCCTCGTGGACGGCATCGACCTCTTCCTCCAGCGGAAAAAATAAGGAGCAGGGACATTCCTGTCCCCAGCCAATGAAAAGCCAATATGAGACTCTCAAAAAAGCCCCTCATCATCATGGCTCTGGCGGTCACAGCCATCACCGCCACATTCATCGGCTTCCGCGATCGACCCGCCCCGAAACCCAATCCTCCCGCCGTCACCACGGTCGCCCCCATCCTCGCGCCCGAGGACGAGGTCCACGCCAAATACGCCGGCTCCGAATCCTGCAAAAAGTGCCACGCCGCCGAGTTCGAAAAATGGCATCCCTCCAACCACGGCCGCGCCGAGCGCATGGTTACCAAGGACGAAGACCACAATGCCTTCGAGCCGAAACAAACCCTCACCCACGGCAAGGACACTTCCGAAGCCTTCGTCGATGCCGACGGCCTCGCGAAAATCCTCACCGTCGGACTCGATAAAAAACGCCGCGCCTATCCGGTCGTCCGCGTCATCGGGAACAACCCGCTGCGGCAGTTCCTCATCCCCGCCCCCGGCGGCCGCATGCAGACTTGCGACGTTTCGCTCGATCCCGCGAAAAACGAATGGTTCGACGTTTACGGGGAAGAGGAACGCACCCCCGGCGACTGGGGCCACTGGACCGGCCAGGGCATGAACTGGAACGCCATGTGCGCCGCCTGCCACAACACCCGCCTGCGGAAAAACTACGAGCCGCAAACCAACAGCTATCACACTTCCATGGCCGAGATGAGCGTGGGCTGCGAGTCCTGCCATGGACCGATGAAAGACCACGTCGAGTGGCAGGAAAAACCCCCGGTCCACGCGAAAAAGGATCCGACCATCACCAAATTCAACCGCGACCAGGTCATGGAAACCTGCGCCGCCTGCCACGCCCGCCGCGCGGAACTCACCGGCGACCTCATCCCCGGCGAGTCGTTCTTCGACCACTTCAGCCTCACCGTCACCGACGAGACTGACATCTATCACCCCGACGGCCAGGTGCGGGATGAGAACTACGAGTTCGCCTCGTTTCTATCCAGCCGCATGCATCACGCCGGCGTCCGTTGCGTGGACTGTCACGACCCGCACTCCAACAAAAACATCGTGAAGGGCAACCAGCTCTGCATGAACTGCCACACCGCACCGCGTCCCGATTTCCCCACCGCCCCCGTCATCGATCCCACGGCCCACAGCCACCACGGCGCGGACAGCACTGGCAACCAGTGCATTTCCTGCCACATGCCAGTCACCACCTACATGCAGCGCCACCCGCGGCATGACCACAGCTTCAGCATCCCCGATCCCAAGCTCACCAAGGAATTCGGCGTGCCTAACGCCTGCAACAAATGCCACACCGACAAGGACGCCGACTGGGCCATCGAGGCGAACCGGAAATTCTACGGCGAAAAACCCGACCGCCCCTCGCGCACCCGCGCCCTCACCGTGGCCAACGCCCGCCGCGGAGATCCCGCCGCCCGCATTCAACTCATCAAGCTGCTCGCTACCGAGGAGATCCCCGCCTGGCAGGCCACCGCCTGCCACCTGTTGGAACGCTGGGTGATGGATCCCGAAGCCACCCAAGCCCTGATAGACCAACTTGCCCACAAAAGCCCGCTCGTCCGCGAAGCCG
>JBIHZT010000426.1:0-4107 GCA_044240265.1 Luteolibacter sp.
TTTCATGGTCCGCGACCAACATCATCGCCGGCGGCTCGATCACGATCCGCCAGAATGACTCGCTCCGCCTGACCGCCTACCCGGGAGCTGTTCCGGACGCCGGAGCCGTTACCATCACGGGCGCGGGAGCCACCATCAACACCACGGCTGACGCGCCGGTCGCCCGTTCCTTCCCCACTGTCGGCACCTTTACCATCCAGGCCTCCCATGTTCCAAGCGGCACCACGAATTCCATGACCGTGACCGTCATCGCCGCCAGCTTCGGTGCGGATCTGGTCGTCCGCTCGGAACGCTGGAGGGACTGGACTCCCTCCAACCTGCCGGAGGCGCTGCCCTATGAATACGATTCCGCACTCGAAATTGTCGATCTCCCGCCTGTTAGCGGAAAACGCAAGCTCCGCGTCGCCGCCTACACGGACAAGCCGGTCCACGTCATCGCCCGTTCGCAGGCCCAGGGCAGTGTCGCCGCTCGCGGCACGGTGGATCCCTATCTGATTGGAGACATGTATGACACCGGGCTGGTGGAGCTCTACGAAACATTGCCGGACGGCACCATTTTTGGCCGTGTGGCCGTGATCGCCGACCGCCTTCCGCCGGGTGGCTATGTCCAACTCGAACTCTGGGCCGGAGGTGCCTTGTTCCCGGACGGCACCAGAGTCAAGAACCTCTACGCAGCGAATTTCGCCGCCAATGGGGTCGCCTACGTCGATGTCTATTACTCATCCATGGCCGCCATCTCCTCGTTCTGCCATTACACCCGCCTCTACACTGCCAACGGCACCCTCGTCAGCGGCTACTGATACGCAGTCAAGGACTTCATTCCGTTCTTCCTGACCTCCACGGCCCCCATGCTCCGCCCCACGCACATCCTTCTATCCGGCATCGCCGCCCTTGCCCTCGCGGCGGGCGTCGTTTGCTGGGTGTGGTGGCATCCCTCCCAACCTACAATCGCTTCAAATTCCCAGTCTCTAATTTCCAATCCCCCATCCCTTCCTCTCCTCCCCGTGGTCGAGAAAATCATCCGTGAAGGCCCGCAGCTGCCCTATCTGAAGTTCACCTTCCTCATCAAGGAGCTGCCGTTGGACCTCTCCCCACAGGACATCGACGCCCTCATCGCCTTCATCTCCGGCCCGCAACCACGGGCCTTCCAGGATGGCGAATGGGGCTCACTGGTCAACGACATCGAGGAATGCCTTACCGTGCAGACAGTTCCCAGCGAAAAAGTCGCCCACGGCCTCATCACCATCTTCCGCGACGAGTCCAAGAGCCAGATGCAGCGCGACTATGCCCTCCAGCACATCGGCGGCTTTCTCATCTACCTCATCCACACCCAAGGAGCGCCGCCTTCAACTGGCCAGTCTCCCTCTTCCCCCATCTCCAATCTCCAATTTCTCTTGCTATCCGAGCTGAAATCCGCCGCCGCCGACACCTCCAAACCCTGGTCCGGCACCGCCCTGAATCTCCTTGATGGCAGCCTTCGCGCCGCGGACTACCGCACTGTGGAAATCCCCGGCCTGAGCCGGCAATCCCTGACATCACTTTCCATCGCCGCGTTCCAGGATCCTTCGGCTCCTCTCAACGCCCGCATTCCCGCCCTTCAGGCCGCCGCCCGCTGCGGTTCTCCCGAGGCCCTTGCCGCCGCCCGCGACATTCTTGCGGCTCCTTCCTCCCCGCTCATGCTGGTGCAAGTTGCCGCCTCCGTGGTTTCACAACTCGGCAACAAGAATGATCTGCCACTCCTTAACTCCCGCCTCGCCGCCAATGAAAAACATGCGCGCATCGCCCTCAGCCAGGCCATCCAAACCCTCTCTGCAAACTGACAGTTTCCTCGGGAAACCATGCCTCCGATTTACCCACTCATCCACATGACCGCCAAAAACGCCCTTTGTATCGCACTTCTTTTCCTGGTTTCCTCCATCCATGCTTCTGCCAACCAGACCTGGTGGTATAAATGCGAAAAGGAATGCACAAGTTGCAAGGTGTGCACCTGGAAATCAGAGACTTACGTTCTCTCTCGGGTGGATGACACCAAATTCGAGGGTTTCGAAGGAAGCTTCGAGACAAATAACGATGGGAATAAAGATGGGAAGGATGCACCCACTATCGCAAAAGAAAAATGCCAGGTAAAAACTTCGAGCCCCAGTAGTGGCGGAGGCTCTGCGGTCACCGACACCAGTCCGGGATTCACGGCTCTAAACTTCAGGCGTGAGGGGCTGGTCTTCACGGGGGTTGGCCCGGACTATGTCAAATACAAATCCGTCGATGAAACTATCAATGGTGTCCTGGTCAGTGTCAAAAAACCGGTTCAAATGCCCGTAGCCGGTGCCACCGTGTTCTACACCGACCTTTTGGATGCCGACGACAAAATCATCGGTTACCATTGCACCCAATACAGGAATTCCCAGCTTTCCGCGCCCGACGCCCAGGGACTTCGCTCCATCCCCGCTGGCGCTCAGCCGATAAGCATCACCACCTTCCGGCACCCGGTCATTACCGCTACCACCGACATGAGTATCTGGGAGAACACCCTGGATGTGATCCAGAAGCTGCTCCACCCCCAATCCGGAGCCTGGGTCACCCATACCATCCGCAAATTCAGTCCGCAGGGATACGGTCCCGGGAAGAATGTCTGGACCAGCGAATTCTTCCTTGGCGATCCGAACGAGAATCCCCTCATCCAGCCCTACCGCAAGATCACAATCACTCGCGCCGCAAACGCCGACGGCTCCGAATCGACCCGTGAAGTGACCGAGGATCTCAATGGAAATTCCTATGTCATCACCTCCGACGTCAGCGCTACCTATGGCTTCTACAAATACGGCGAACCCGTGAAGCTCTCTGAAACAAAACACACCGGCACGGGTAGCGAGTTTGCTACGACCTGGACCTACTACACCACTGCGGCCGACCAAGCCTCCTTCAACAAACCCAAAACCATGGAGCGTTCCGACGGCCAGTGGGCGAACTATACCTACCAAGGCAGCCCCGTCACCGGCATCCTCGTCACCAAGACCGTTTCAGGATGGCTCGACAATTCCGCTCCTGCCGCCAACACCGCCCCGGACGAAGCCGCCAACCGCGTCGTGGTCGAAATCGAAGCCAACAACGAAACCGGCACCTTCTCCCGCGAGGAAAAGATCCAAGGCGTCCTCGTCTCCAAAACGTGGGGCGAGCGCTACAAGGACAACTCCGGCCAGCTCATCGAGAAATCCCGTGTGGAAACCGGCTCCGCCACCCTCACCACCCTCCGCACCGCCTTTCCCTCGGATGCCACCACCCCTGCTGCCCAGCGCGGCCGCCTCAAATCCGTCCAGAATCCCGATGGCACCCTCGAACTTCATGCCTACGCCTCTCAAGGCGAAAACCGCGTCGAAACCGTGGATTCCGGTTCCGGCACCCTCTCCGGCGTCACCGATGGCACCCGCACCGTCTCCACCTACACCAAGGACGACATTCTCACCAAGGAAGTCATCTCCGACATCACCTCCGGCGTCGTCCTTTCCACCAAGGAAGCCATCGCCTTCGATGCCTATGGCGAACCTTCCCGCTGGGCCTACGACAACGACCCCGACGACTACTCCGAGACCCTCAACGGTTGCTGCGGCATCGACTCCACACGCACTCGCGACGGTGTCGTTACCACCTACACCCGAGATCCCCTCAAACGGCCCAAGACCGCCATCAGTCAAGGCATCACCCTCACCTACACCTACGGCTCAATTACCATCGACGAGTTCCCTGGAGCCGCTTTCCCCACCGAAAACGTCACCGCTACCGCTGGCGGTCTCACCCTTGACAAAGGCACCACCGTCCGGGACCTCGCCGGGAACGTCATTCAGCAAATCTCTCCCAACCTCGATGACGACGACAATCCAGAAATCACCACCATCACCCGCAACTTCACGAACCGAACCACCACCAGCACCAACCCTGACGGCGGAGAAATCGTTTCCATCGACTTCGCCGACGGCCAATCCAAATCCACCACCGGCACCGCCACCGCCCCGCGCTTCTACGCCTATTCCACCCACAGTGAACAAGGCGGAGGAGAACGCAATTCCACGGCACCCACTGCCACCGGCCCCTGGTCCCGTACCTATCAAAACC
>JBIHZT010000387.1:0-4473 GCA_044240265.1 Luteolibacter sp.
GTCGCTGAGCGCATAGGTCTTCTCGCGGGTGGGGTCGTGGAGCATCACGCTTGCCTTGGCGGTGGCGCTGTTGGTGGTGTCCTTGGCCACCGAGCCCTGATAATAGATTTGCGCGCTGGCTTGGCCACGCACCTGGGGCAGGCCATACTTGGCCAGAGTGAGCGACTCTCCCACAGCGAGTTCCGGCACGGCCACCGGCCATGTTGGAGTGTAAGTGATGGCCAGCGGCTCATCGATCTGGCCAGCACCACCCGCGGGATCGGCGTCAATCAGGGTGGTCGTCAACAGCTGACCCGTGCGCCCGGCGTTGCGTAGGAACGGCAGGATGGTTCCCACCGGCGGTTGGCTGCTCATTCCCGGCATGAAGAACCCGTCCTGGCTCTTGTAATAGAGTTTCATCGTCAGGGTCGGCGTGCCCGCCGCATGCGGCCCCCGGTGAATCCAGGTAAAGCCCTTGCGGTCCTTGAAGGTGAATCCTTTGTAGGCGGCCGCAGACTGCACCGCCGTGTTGACCGGAGCGTCGGCACCGACGATTTCAAGATCCTTGGCGGTGGCCGCATCACCCGCCCCCACCATCGCAAGAGGCAACAGTGGCAAGGGATAGGGTTTCACCAACAAGGTGCCTGCCGTGGCGGTGAAGTTGAAAGTGTAAGTCGCGTCGGTCCTCACGACCTTGTAGGCTTTCACCGCTGGCCGCTTGTCATCCGCGCCGGTATATGCCAGCAGCAGGTAAGGCTCCGAGGTGTAGGCCGCACCCGCCGTCGTTAGATTGAGATCATCGCGCAACGCATAGGCCCGGCCACCGAGCATGAAGGCATGCTCTTCGTTCGGATTATAACCGGCCTGGGTGGCATCATTTTGATAGTAAACCTTGCCGGCCGCCTCCGCGCCCGTGAGGTCACCCGTGCCCACGCCTTGGGCGATGACAAGCTGCGCGGGATTGCTTGGATAGGAAACCGTGTAGCGCCCGATTTTGCCAGGCACGTAAAAATCGCTGAACTGCGAGGATGGCGCCGCCACTTTCTTGAACCAGCGGACGACGAGCGTTTTGTCACCCGTCCTGGCATTGACCGGGATGATCGCTCCCATGTTGGCCGCTTCCACGCCATTGGTGAAGGGATTGATGTAACCGGAGGGATAATAACAAGTCCCGCTCGAAATATAGCCGCCGATCTCATGGCCCGCCGGTGGAACCAGGCGATCCCCGACAGTCGCCGCCGTGGTCTCGCTGATCCGCGCCGCTTGATCCGGCTCCACCGTGTAGGTGAGCGTGGAGGTTGCATTGCCGGGTGCGGTTGCGGCGGTGAGAATGTAGCGGGTGCCATCGAGGATCTTTGAAATCGTCGCCATGCCGCTGATTCCCGACCCTGAGACGATCATCCCGACCTCCATCCCCGTGGTGCTGGCGACCGTGACCGTGGTCACGCCGCTGGTGGTGCTCAAGGTCGAGCTCAGACTCAAGGCCCGTGTCTCCGCCTGCGTGTAAAGGTTCACATACCACGGCGTGCCTGCTCCGGTGAACTTGAGCAGCGCGCGGTTGCGGCCGTCGGCCCCGGGATTGACCAGGACGGACTGGCTCAACGCATCCAGCGACGCTTCCGCGTTGGCGGAATCATCTTGATAGATAATGGTCGGCAGCGCGCCACTCGTGAATTGCAGGCCGGTGTCCGCCGTGCTGCCGCTTACATTCACCGTTTGGACCGCGTAGTCGGCAAGATTCGGCGACCAACGAAGCCAGTAGGCATCCTTGTAAATCGGCCAGTTGATCCCATAATCGCCCTTTTCGAGCCAATAAAACTTCACATCGTTGTAAGCCGTGGTGCTGCTGGGATTGCCGTTGTCGGGATCATTGGCGCTGCTGGTGGCTCGCTCGGCATAGTAGCTCATCGAACCATCGCTTTTTGTCACACCCGCGTAGCAGGCGACCGTGGAGCCGCTGTTGACCGGCGAGGCGATGAGCTCACCCGAGCTGCCGTCATGCGGCAGGATCTCCTTGCCGAGAGTGACCGTGGTATACGATGTCTCCGCCTGACGGACGATTTCCACAATGTCCGATCCGATGTAGGTGAACACGTTGTTGCCGACCCGGGCCTTGCCGAGGTATTCGACAAAGATCCGGCCTTCCACGTTGTAGGCGCTCAACTGGGCGGTCGCCCCCACCTTGGTGAATTTCAGCGTGCTGTAAATCGGCGGCGCGGACGGACTATCACCCGGTGAGACCACCTCGTTGTTCACGGCCTTGGGCACGAATAGATTGTAGATCGGATTCACCGCCATGATGTTGGGATCGGTGATGGTCACTGGCGGCGCGTCGAATCCGCGCTGGTTCCAGTAAATGGTCCGGATCGGCCTGGCTGAGGTGGATGCCACCGAGAAGGTCTCGGTCATGACCTCGTAGAATCCGCCGCTGGCCACATTGGAAACCCAACTGACGCTGACCTGCCCGGGCTGCGAGGCGAAGGACTTCTCAGCGTGCGGACTGTAGTAGTAGTTCTGCGCCGGCGTGATGGTGCAGGCGACGTTGCCGGTGATGTTGGTGTTGGCAAAATCCGCCAAGGTCACTGTCGTGCCGGTGATGTCGATGATCGGCTGCCCCAGCAAGGAGGCCCCTTTCACCAAGGCAACGGGCACACTCGCCACCGCCACCAGGCGCGAGTCCGTGCTGCTGGAGGTGACGCTGACGGTGCTGGTAGGGAGCGCGGTCGTGGTGACGCCCGCCGCGGTTAGAAATCCTTCGCCGGGCTGCACGGGCATCGGACGCCAGTAGCCGGCGGGTGCCACCGTGGTGAGATCCGCCCTGGTGAGAGGCGCCTTGATTTCCTCGCCCATCAGATAGCGGGGCAGGCCTGAGGCAAAAACCCCGCCAAAACTGCTGCCGCGCAATACCAGCGTGGTGCCCGCCGGTGTGCTGAGGTCGCGGGTGGTATTGCTCGGGTAATAGGGCGCGGTGGTCGTAATTGCCCGGGACGATCCGCCACTCTGGCCCATGCCTTGGTTGTTGCTGCCAGGCGTGGCAGGCAGAGCCAGGGTGTTGCTGATAGGCAGGCTCGTGCTTCCCGGCGGGCCGTAAGCAGTGGCCGCAGTCGCCGCGACGCTTCCCGTTCCCACCCCGTTGAAGGGATGGTACAAGCGGTTCTGCTGCGAGACGCTCAGCGAGTAGGTCTGCGCCAGCGCCAGCGGAGCGCTCGCCAGAAGCACCAGGTTTAATATCAGATTGCGGGAAAGCGGATTCACAGCAGTAAGTTGAGATTGTTCAGTGAGCGGCGGATGCGACGAGCGGGCAATTGGACCCAGGCATCCGGAAATCCATCTTCACTTTCCGGCCTTGAGCGTGACGGTTTGGAGACCGCCCGCCTTCTCGGTCAGCAGTTTCTCGAGCGCGACGAGTCTGGCATCCTGGGCCGTATCCGCATCCGCCTGGGCGGAGGCGCGCTTTTCTTGTTCCGCCAGCTTCGCCTCCAGGGCGGCGATGCGGGCATCCTTTTCGTGGATCTGCGCGTTGAGTTTGCTTAGGTCGGCATCGTTGCGGGTTTTGTATTCCTGCAAGGCCTTACAAGCAATCGTCGCAAAGGTGGTGTAGCCTACGGTCATCATTCCGTCGGCCCCAGTGCCGACAATATCGGGGAAGAGCGGCTCCACCTCTTGCGCAATCACCCCGAACTCAGCCTTCGCCGCTGGATCGCTGACGTCCTTCCAACGGAAGCGACGGAACGGCAATTGCATCAATCGATCCAACATCGGCTCCGCATCCACGATATCCTTCTTGAGGTTGCGGTCCGAGTGGTAATCGATGTTAGAGTCGCCATCATAACTGAACCCCCTCCAAGTGTTCGGGAATTGGCCGGTATTATAAACATCAAATGAGATTCCCCCGTATTCCGGTCGGTAAGCCATTCTGGCGTAACTGGTGACGCCATTACTAGCCGTCCCCGTGGATGTAAATCCGGTGGTTGTTGTGGTGATCGCACCCTGGCTGGTATCCGTGGTACCCACTCCCACTCTCCCTCCATTCACATACATTTCCACCGCCGAGGCGTTGTTGCGGATAAACAATCCGGAGGTGCCATAATTGAGATAAGTTCCGTTACCCGCTCTTGGCCAAAAGGCAGGCTCGGATCCACCCGCGAGGTTTAAGCCATTAATCGACTTTTGATCGGCCATCACAACATTGTTGTCCACGTTCACTTGGCCGCTCACGTGAGCCGTGCCCGCCACATCCAGTTTGTATCCGGGAGTCACGGTGCCGATGCCGACGTTGCTGCTGCCGTCGATCGCGAGAATGTTAGGACTAAAGGCCCCGGATGTTCCTCCACCAAAACCGAAGGTGGGGGATGACTGGGCGTATCCCAAGCCCATCACTTGGCCACCCGCGCGCACAAAGGCCAGGTGCGATCCCGTGTGCCCCGTGGGAGGCCGGCTGATCTGCGCGGAGCCATAGGTTCCAGAGGTCGTTCCATCGACAATATCCAATCT
>JBIHZT010000388.1:0-4469 GCA_044240265.1 Luteolibacter sp.
TACTGATCGGAACATTTCCGACGAACCCATACAGGTTGATTCCCCCTTGTTCCCCAATCGGATCCCTGGATGGCCACCTGCCGGTTTCGGGGTCGTAATAGCGGTATTGGTAGTCAGGCACACTGACCCCTTTAGTATCACGAGGGCGTCGCCTTAACCGATTGACTGAAAGCGCATTGGGTGGATTTCCAGGCAACGGCGGTCTCGGGCGCTTGGGGCGGGTTCCCGGCCCGTTTTCCGGGGGCGGCTCATCGTCACCGGGGGGCTGATCATCCTCGTGACGCCTGTCGGCCACCGCTTGGGGGGCGTCATGCGGTACTTTGAGGACATCATTCATCTCCGGTCCGGCAGGTAGCGGATCGGCTGCCTGGAGGAAAGAAGAATCGTCTTTCGGGTCGGAAATCGCAGAAGTTGGCGCGGATTGTTCGTCGGCTTCCTGAATCCGCCCGTGCGGGTGGCTGCGGGCGTGGACTTCGGCGAGGGCCTTGATGTTGACGTGGGTGTAGATCTGGGTGGTTTCAAGCCGGGCGTGCCCGAGCATTTGATGCTCCCCTCCGGTCGCCCCCTTTCAGGGCACGTCGCTGCGCTCCTGTCCATGTCGCTCCGCTCCATTCCTGCACGAAGCGGATGTCCGCTCCGCCGAGGTGCATGTCCGTGGCGCAGGAATGGCGGAACAAATGGCATGAACCCGGCTTGTCGATTCCTGCTTTTTTCATCAACCCTGCCACCCAGTTGCCAAGATAGGCGGGGCTGAAGCGCGTGCCGTAGCCGCTGAGAAACAACGCGCTTTCCCGCGGCAGGTGGTTGAAGAGCGGCCTGGACCCGGCGAGGTAGCGGTCGAGCCATGCGGCGGCGCGCTCTCCGATGGGAAGGAGGCGGCTTTTGCCGTTTTTCCCTTTGCGCACCAGCAGGGTGCGGGCGTGGGGGTCGTAATCGCCATGATCCAGATTGACCATTTCGGTGCGCCGGATGCCGGATGCGTAAAAAAGCTCCAGGATGACGCGGTCGCGCAGGCCGAAGGGATCGGCGGGATTGGGAATGGCGAGCAGGCGGGTGATTTCTTCGGGATTGAGCGCTTTCGGAAGATGGCGGGCCTGTTTGCGCGGCAGGTCGAGGTCGAGGTCGGCGGCGGGATTGGCGGGAATCACGCCGGTGCGGCACAGCCAGGCGAAAAAGCGGCGCACGCAGCCGAGGCGGGCAATCTGGGTGTTGACGACCAGGGGCTCCTTGGTGCGCGGCGAGCAATGATGCCGGGATGCTCGTCGGCGCGGGCGAGAAGATCCGCGATGCTCACCTTGCGGAGGGATGCCGCCACGGGGCGCGGTATTCGCGTTTGAGAAGTTTGGCGGCGGCGGGGTTGTCGGAAATCTGTTCGGTGGCGGCGTCCCAGTGGATCGTGGAGCCCGTTTCGTAGGCGATCATGGCGAGCTGGACGGAGGCGGTGGAAAAGTGGGCGTCCTCGGTGGTGGCGGCGGGTGCCTTGCGGGTGCGGATGGCTTCGAGGAACTCCGCCATGTGGACCTTTCCGGCATCGGACGTGGCTTCGGTGACGCGGCGTTGCGGATCCTTGCCGTGCGGGATGACGACCCAGCGGTTGTCGGTGACGAAGACGGTTTCCTTTTCGCCATAGAGGAAAATGCCGTTGGCGGTTTCCGGATCGTATTCCGCCGCTCCCCAGAGGCGGTGGTTCCAGGTGACCGGACACTGCTCGAAGTCAAAGTGGGCGGTGAGGATGTCGGGGGTGGTGATTTTCCCTTTGAGGTGATGGATGCCGCCGGCCGCGGTGATGGTCTTGGGAGTGGAGGCCCCGAGAATCCAGCGGGTGGCGTCGATCAGATGGATGCCCCAGTCGACGAGATGGCCGTGACCGGTGGTTTGTTCGAGGCGCCAGTTCTTGTGGCCCACCTGCAGGCTGTAGGGGATCTTCGGCGCGGGTCCGCACCAGAGGTCCCAGTCGAGGGTGGCGGGCGGATCCTGGGGCGTCGCGTCCAGAGTCCCTGCCGTGTAGTTGATCTGCGCGACGGCCTGCAAGATGCGGCCGGCATTTCCGGCCAGGATGTATTGGCGCGCCTGGTCGATGGCGGCGGCCTTGCGGCGCTGGAATCCGATCTGCACGATGCGGTCGCTTTTTTTCGCGGCCTCGGCCATCGCGCGACCTTCGCGGATGTCGTAGGCGAGGGGCTTTTCACAATAGATGTCGAGCCCGCGCTCGAGCGCGGCGAGGAAGGGCAGCGCGTGCCATTGCGGCGGCGTCGCGATGATCACGGCGTCGAGCTCCGGGGTCTTGAGCAGGTCCTCGTATTGTTTAAAAACGAGCGGGCGCTTGTTCTGCAGTTTTTCAACCGCTGCGGCGCCCTTGGTGAGGAAATCACTGTCAACATCGCAAAGCGCGACCACCTCGACACCACCGGCTTTGAAGGCGGCGTTCACATCGACCATGCCATACCAGCCGCAGCCGATGAGGCCGAGTTTGATCGGGCGGTTTTCCACTGCCGAGTGGCCGGCCAGCGTGGTGTAGGCGAGCGTGGAAGCGGTGGTTCCAAGAAACTGACGACGGTTGAACGGGCTCATGGGATGGATTCTGCTGAGGCGGGAGGTAAAGAATGGTAATGGAAGCCGGCGTGTTCCAAATGCTCACTCCGCGCTTTTCGCGATGTAGTCGAAGACCAGCACCTTGTCGACGAGCCCCTTGAGACCGGCTCCGAATTTCTTGTGCTCGGGATGCGGCAGGTAGGCGTCGAGATCCGCCTTGGATTTAAAGGTGACGAAAAAACAATGGGTGAAGCCGTCCGCCTTGCCTTCCGGGCTGACGTTGGTGCCCCACTCCATTTCCTGAATGAGACCGATGCTGCCCTTGAGGGCGACGAAGGATTTTTCGACCTTCTCGACCTCGGCGGCGGGCGCGTCCGCCTTGAATTTAAAAAGCACGATGTGCCGGTAGGGAGCGTCTGCGGCGGTCAGACTGGCAAACGAGAAAAGCAGGGAAGCCATGGCGGCGAAGGCGGTTTTCATCCGGCCAGCGTAGGTTCGCATGGAGAGGCGGGCAAGCTCATGTTCCCCGTCGCAGCATACCCACAGCCAAAGAGCGGTTCTTTTGATGCGTCCTCGCATATCCGTATTCTGATACAACGTCGAGTCCTCCTACGCCTGACCGGGGGCGAGACTTCGACTGCGGCTTGGGATTGTAGCGGTCATGACGGCTGGAACTGGAGGCGGATCAGACGTAAGGAGGGACGCATTGCCAGCCTATTGAACCTGCTTCAAAGCTCGGAAAACAGCGCGTCCACCATTTCGAGGCATTTCACTCCCGGCATCACGCTCAGGTCCATCTGGTTCATGACGTAGGCGAAGGAGATCCCGGTCGCGGGATCCGCCAGGCCATGGCTGCCACCCGCGCCGGGATGGCCGAAGGCGGAGAGCGACGGGCCGTAAATCCGCCGGATTTTCCCGCCCGCGCCATCGACCGGATCCTGCTGGCCGCCGCAGGTGAATGTCGTGGGCCGGAGCAGGACGAGGTCGTCGCCCGAGCTCTGCGGCGTGGCAAGCGCGTGGCGGACGTTGGGAGAAAGCGGGCTCGCAACGGAGCCGATGGCAGCTTGATAGAACTTGGCCAGCGCCGAGGCGGTGCCCACCCCGCCGAGCGCGGGCAGCCCGGCGGCCCAGGCGCGCGGCTCGTTCATTTCATGGATGGCATGTAGCCCGCGCGGTGAGGAGAACGCGCGGCGGGTGAAGGTGCCGGAGGTGGTGAGTTGTTTGTAAAAGGCGTCCACCAGATCATCATTACCGGCCTTGCCCGGGTAGAGCCGGGCGACGCGCGGCCACTCGCTTTCCGGCAGGCCGATCCAGAAATCCAGGTTGAGCGGATCCGCGATGGCCTCCCGCCAGTAGGCGCCAAGCGTTTTGCCGGTGAGGCGGCGGACCGGCTCATCGGTGAGCGCGCTGAAGGTCCGGGGATGGTAACCCTGTTTTTCCCCGGGAACCCACGCCGGAGCCTGCGCCTCGATGGCCTCGACCACCGCGGCATGCTCGAAGATGCTCACCTTCCAGTCCAGCGCGGCCAGCCCGCACTGGTGGGAAAGCAGGTGGCGGAACCTCGCCTCCGCCACGGGAAACTTCGGCCACACCTCGGTCACCGGGGTTTCCGGCGAGAGCCCGCGGCTTTCCAGCGCCATCAGAAGTGTCGCTGCGGCGGGAACCTTCGTCGCGGAATAGACGGGAACCATCGTCTTCACCGTCCACTCGCGGGTTTTTTCCCGCTCGCACCAGCCGTGGCCTTCGGAGATCAGTTCGGAGCCGTCCCACCAGATGCTGATGGATGCGCCGAGCTCGCCACGATCCCGGACATTCCGCTCGAAGACTTCCAGAACCTTACCTAACACCGAGGGACTCACCGCCATGCAGCGGTGTGCCTGATCCGGCATCGCCCTGCAATCCCGAACTGCATTTCCCTGCCACCGCCAGCTCCGGCT
>JBIHZT010000389.1:0-4467 GCA_044240265.1 Luteolibacter sp.
TCAGGAAATAGAGGAAGGTTTCCTGCAGGACGTCGTTGGCGAGCGAGTCGCAACCGGTGAATTTCCACGCCAGCGAGATCACCCATTCCCGATAACGATGGTAGAGCGCCTCGAACGCCGCCACGTCCCCGGAGTTCATCGCGGTGATGAGTTCCTGGTCGCTGAAACGGGTGTGATCCTCCGGGTGGGTCAATGGATTTAGGAGAGGGGTTGGCGCGGAGCATTCAGGATTCCACCGTCACAGTCCATCCATTGAGCAACCGGGCGCGGGAAAAGGTTCACACGAATTTACGGGAATTTCCGGCAGAGTCCGGGAATGTCTCTGGTCATTTCCCACTGCCTCTGCAAACCCACAAGAAAACCGCGTCCAATCAGCCTCTCGGGGATTGCCAACAGCCCCGGATTCGCCAGAATCCTCCTCGTGAAAGTCAAAAAAGCCGTCATCACCGCCGCCGGAAAGTCCCAGCGCATCCTCCCGCTCCAGACACTCGTTGACCGCGACGGCGTTTCCAGATCGGCCCTCGCCATTCTCGCCGATGAAATCACCGCCGCCGGCATCGAGGAAATCGCCGTCATCATCTGCCCCGGCGACGAAGCCGCCTACACTGCCGCCGCCGGGCCGCACGCCAGCCACATGCGCTTCATCGAGCAACCGGAAGCCCTTGGTTACGGCCACGCCGTCCACTGCGCCGCGGATTTCACCGGCGCGGATCCGTTCCTGCTGATGGTCGGCGACCACCTCTATCTGAGCCGCACCGAGACCTCCTGCGCCGCCCAACTCATGGCCACCGCCGCCGCGGAAGACTGCGCCGTCTCCGCCGTGCAAGCCACCCACGAGAGCAAGCTCCCGCTCTACGGAGCCATCGGCGGACGCCGGGTCCCCGGCAGCGATCTGCTCTACCAAGTCGAGACTGTTATCGAAAAACCCACGCCCACCGAGGCCGAGCAAAAACTCGTCGTCCCCGGACTGCGCGCCGGGAACTACCTCTGCTTCTTCGGCCTCCATGTCCTCCCGCCCAGCGTCATGGAAATCCTCGCCCGCCAGCTCGCCGGTGGCCGCGCGGACCTCTCCGGAGCCCTCTCGGAAATCGCCCGCCGCGAGCGCTACCTCGCCCACGAACTCCAGGGCCGCCGCCATGACATCGGCGTCCGCTACGGCCTGCTCACCGCCCAGCTCGCCCTCGGCCTAGCGGGAAAAGACCGCGACGAGGTGCTCACCAACATCGTCGAGCTGCTCGCACAATCCCACGCCTAACCACAACTGGCCATGGCACTGCTCACCCTCATCACCTCACCGGACGCCGCCGTCCGCGACCTCTCGCTCGACGCCGCCTGTGAGAAACTCACCCTTGCCGAACTCCTCGCCGAGGCCGACGCGCTCGACGCCTTCCGCCGCACCAGCGAGAATCTCTATCACCGCGTCCGCGCCCTGTTGTTTCTTTATTCCATCCACCGCTTCCACCTGCCGCTGCGCCTCGCCGAGGTGAAATCCGGCGACAAACCCGGAGCCATCCCCTTCAAAGGTTACGAAAACCTGCTTGAACGCCGCTTTGAGGAAGCCATCGACATCTTCCTGAAAACCCAGCGCGTCGAAGCACCCAGCGACGGCATTTCCAGCGCCCTCGCCTCCGTCTATCAACGCCTCGCCTTCCAGACCCTCGCTGACCAGGTCCGCCGCAGCGTCCGCAGTGTGAGCGGCAACCAATGGATGTTCCGCATGGGCCACCCCGCCGACCAACCGCTGCGCATCCGCCCGGAAATGACCCGGCGCGATCCGGCCACCGGCACCTATCCGATCCTCCGCGAGCGCACGCCCGTCCGCATGGACCTCACCCATTGCGGCTGGAGTGACATCTTCTTCCTCGGCATGGATTACCCCGAGGGCGCCAAGGTGCTCAACATCTCCATCGACCTAGCAGTCCACGGCCGCGACAAGTCCCCCAGCCCGCCAGTCGAAGCCAGCCTGCGCATCATCGAGGAACCCATCCTCCGCCTCACCAGCGTTGATCTCGGCTGCAGCGCGGAAATTTCCAGCCTCAACGAAGTCTTCGATTTCGCCAAAGACTACCTCGGCCTGCTCAAAGCCGCGGTCATCGCCAGCGGCATCGTCCCGCCCGGCATCGAAGGCTCCGGCCAGAGCCTTGCCGATCTGCTAGCCCGCGTCGTCGGTCCGGGAAAAGGACTCGAACTCGTCTCCAACGTCAACAACATCCCCAAAGGCTCTCGCCTCGCTGTTTCCACCAATTTGCTAGCCGCGCTCATCAGCGTCTGCATGCGCGCCACCGGCCAGGCCCGCTCGCTCACCGGCCCGCTCGAGGAAAACGAGCGCCGCATCGTGCTCGCCCGCGCGCTGCTAGGCGAGTGGATCGGCGGCTCTGGGGGCGGCTGGCAGGATTCCGGCGGCGTCTGGCCCGGCATGAAACTCATCCAAGGCACCTTCGCCAAGGAAGGCGACCCGGAATTCGGCATCTCCCGCGGCCGGCTCATGCCCACCCACAAGGTGCTCGATGAAACGGACGTCCCCACCGACGCCCGCCAGAAACTCCAAGACTCGCTCGTCCTCGTCCACGGTGGCATGGCGCAGAACGTCGGCCCTATCCTGGAAATGGTCACCGAGAAATACCTGCTGCGCAGCGGCCCCGAGTGGATCGCCCGCCAGCAGACGCACGGCGTGCTGGATAAAATTCTATCCGCCCTCCACACCGGCGACATCCCCGCCATCGGCGCGGCCACCACCGAGAATTTCCGCCAGCCCATCCAGACCATCATCCCGTGGGCCAGCAACCTCTACACCGAGACGCTCATCGAGAAAATCAGCGCCGAGTTCGGCAAGGATTTCTGGGGCTTCTGGATGCTCGGCGGCATGGCCGGCGGCGGCATGGGCTTCATCTTCGCTCCCGGTCGAAAAGCCGAAGGCCAGCAACGCCTCCAAGCCATCATGTCCGAAACCAAGGAAATGTTGGCCTCCGCGCTGCCTTTCGCCATGGAGCCCGTCGTTTACGACTTCGCCATCAACGAGCGCGGCACCTGGGCGGACCTGCTAGCCGGCGAGGACGCGCTGATGCCGTCCGGTTACTACAGCTACATCGTCCCGCAGCTTTTGCGCAAAGGCCGCCACGAACTCTCACCGCTACGCCTCGCCGAGCTCGACCACTTCGCCACCGCCTGCCGCGACCACCCCGAGCTCCGCGGCATGGTCCAGACCTTGTTCGACTCCATCTTCCCGCGCAGCCAGGGAAAGAGCCGCAACAGCGAATCCCTCGCGGAAATCCTCGCCGCGCACGGCTTCGACCGCACCGCCCACGAGCAGATCCGCGAGGATCTCAAAGCCGGGCGCATCGGCCTCGCCCAGAACCGGCTGCCCGCGAATGCCATCATCGAGGACGTGCACGACACCGATCTCACCCAGGCCGCTGCCATTTCCGCCGCCTCGCGGAAAAAGGGCCTCACCGCCTTGAAAAACGGCGAGGTCGCCGTCGTCACCCTCGCCGCCGGAGCCGGTTCCCGCTGGACCCAGGGCGCGGGCGTCGTCAAAGCCCTTCACCCGTTCTGCAAACTCGGCGGCCGCCACCGCTCCTTCATCGAGACCCACCTCGCCAAGAGCCGCAAGACCGGCCGCGAAGCGGGCATGAGCATCCCCCACATTTTCACCACCAGTTATTTTTCCCACGACCCCACCGAGCGTTTTCTCAACCATTACGAAAACTATCACTACGAGGGCCCGCTCTATCTCTCGCAGGGAAAATCCATCGGCCTGCGCACCGTGCCCACCGTCCGCGACCTGCGCTTTGCCTGGGAGGAAATGCCCCAGCAGGTGCTCGACGTGCAGCAGCAGAAAGTCCGCGACTCGCTGCGCACCGCCCTGCTCCACTGGGCGGAATCCACCGGCGAGGCTAGCGACTACACCGACAACCTGCCGCTCCAGTGCCTCCACCCCGTCGGCCATTGGTATGAGGTCCCCAACCTCCTGCGCAACGGCACCCTCGCCGCGCTTCTCGCCGAACGCCCGCAGCTCCAGACCCTCGTCCTCCACAACATCGACACCGTCGGCATGAACGTGGACCCCGCCCTGCTAGGCCACCACCTCGACAGCGGTGCCGGCCTGAGTTTTGAAGTCATTACCCGCCGCCTCGAAGACCGCGGCGGCGGCCTCGCCCGCGTCAACGCCCGCCCGCAACTGGTCGAAGGCCTTGCCATGCCGCGCGAGGAGGACGAGTTCAACCTCTCCTACTATAACAGCAACACCTGCTGGATCCAGATCGACGCCCTGCTGCAAGCCTTCCAGCTCACCCGCGCCGATCTCACCGACCTCGAAAAGGTCAACACCGCCATCCGCACCCTCGCCGCGCGGATGCCCACCTACATCACGCTCAAGGACGTGAAAAAGCGCTGGGGCCACGGTCAGGAAGACATCTTCCCCGTCTGTCAGTTTGAAAAACTCTGGGTGGACATGAGCAACCTGCCGTC
>JBIHZT010000391.1:0-4456 GCA_044240265.1 Luteolibacter sp.
TCACCTTCATCATCAAACTCGGCACCTTCCTCACCGCAGGCTCACGCAAAAAACGCCATGTCTAACTCATCTTCGAAAACCGGCCGCTGGATCGCCGCCGGACTGGCAATGCTCTTGCTCGTCTCCGTCTTCTATAACGTGGTCAAGGACAACACCCCGAAGGGTGATTATCGCGAAATCAAAGGCTACACGCCGTGGCCGGAGGAAACCCTCAAGGTCGCCGAGACGCTGCCAATCCAGAACGGCGGCCGCATCAAGCCGTTTTCCACCTTCGCAGGGTTCACCATGCTCGGCCTGCACGGCGCGCGTTCGATGAAGGTCACCGATGAGGGCGGCAAGGAATTCAAAATCAAGCCGACCGCCTGGTTGATGGACACCTTGTTCCGCCCCCAGCTTGCGATCAAACTGCCGACCTTTCGCATCGACAATTCCTCCGTGCTCGAAGCCATCGGTGTGAAGCCGCGCGGCAAGCGGGACCGCTACAGCTATGAGGACATCGAGCCCGGCCGCGAAAAACTCGTGGAACTCGCGAAATCCTATGAAGCGATCGAGAAGGACAAGCGGGATCCCGTGCAGAACCAGACCATCGACCTCGCCTACAACTTGCGCAACTACGAGATCCTGTTAGGTTACTTCGGTTTCGCCCGTTTCGGCGTCAAGCTCCACGGTTCCGGCAAGAACGGCGCCCCCGACCAGCGCGCCGACATCAGCGCCGTCATGGTCACCGCGCCGCAGATCCGCCAGCAGATTTCCCAGTCCCGGGGACACGGGCAGGAAATGGATTCCCATCTCCAGAGCCTGATGGAACAGGTCTTCGATGCCGCGAATTTTTCGAAGTTCGGCCTCTTCATCCTGCCGCCCGCCGATCCCAAGGACCCGACCTGGCTGAGCGCGGGAAATGCGATCATGAGTGTCATCACCGACGCCAAGAGTGATCCAAAGCTCGCCATCGGGGACATCAAGACACTGGAATCCACCGCCCGCTCCGTCACGCAGAGCGAGGAGATTTTCCGTCAGGAACTCACCACTCTCCGTGACCGCCTCGCCAAGCGCGCCGGAGACCGCGGCGAATACAAACGAGTCCCGCTGGAAGCGGTTTACTACCAGAAGAACTGGTTTCTCTACGCGCTCGTCTTCTTCATTTTCGGCACCATCACCGCGCTGGCCATGTGGACTGTCAGTCAGGGGAAGGCCGGGCTCATCCTCTACTGGGCCACGCTGGCCACCACCGTCGCTGGTTTGGTCTATTGCATCATCCCCATGGTGAAGCGCTCCATCATCATGCAGCGACCGCCGGTTGGGAATTTATATGATACCATCATCTTCATCGGCACCACCGTCGTGCTCATCGCGCTCATCATGGAGTGGATGACCCGCCGCCGCTTCGCGCTCGGTGTCGCGCCCATCCTCGGCACGCTGCTCATCATCCTCGCCCGCCGCTTCGAGCTGGGCGACGCCAAGGACAACATGGATCCGCTCGTGGCAGTGCTGAATTCCAACTACTGGCTCACTATCCACGTGCTCACCATCACCCTCGGCTACGCCGCCGGGCTGCTCAGCGCGTTCCTCTCCTTCATCTATCTGCTCATGCGCGGTCTCGGTCTCGACGATGGCGACAAAGACATCCGCCGCTCGCTGACCCGCGCGGTTTACGGGATGATCTGCCTGACGCTGTTTCTATCACTCGTCGGCACCGTGCTCGGCGGCATCTGGGCCAACGATTCCTGGGGCCGCTTCTGGGGCTGGGATCCCAAGGAAAACGGCGCGCTGCTCATCGTGCTGTGGACGCTCTCCATCCTCCACGCCCGCCTCGGCGGCTACATCAAGGAGTGGGGCCTGCACTTCGCCGCCGTCTTCACCGCGGCGGTCGTTACCTTCTCGTGGTGGCACGTGAATTTCCTCGGCGTGGGCCTGCACAACTACGGTTTCACCGCGGGGAAGGGGACCATCTGGCTGTTCTACATCGTCATCCTCGCGGTGCTGATCTTCGGCGTCATCGCCCGGGCCGTGGAGGCAAGTTCCAAGGCGAATGAAAAAGCGGGGCAGGCCGGTGGCAAGCCGATGGAGGCCTGAGCGCCTGTGCTCCCAGAGGGGCTCAAAATACGGTGCGGATTTCTTCACCTTCGGCTCCCACAAGGACGCTCCTGTTCGCCCGCCAATGATGCCGCCAGCACGCTCACCGTCCGCGCCGTAGCGAACGAGGTGCTCGTCGGACTCATGGGCGTGACGCTCGAACGCCTGTGACGGGTGGTTTCCGGATTTTTGACCCAACGTGGAATCCGGTCAGGGCTCGTCTTTGAACAGGCTGGTCTGGGTTTTTAAGTGCTCGATCGCGTTTTGTTTGATCGGGCCCTCGGGAAAGGAATCGATCCATTTCCGGGCTGCCGCCGGATCCCGCTGGCTCCAGCGCTGGACGATGGCGGCGATGGCACGTTCCTGCGCGGGGCCGGGCTCCATGCCGTCGGCGGCGAGGGTGGCGGCGGCACTCGGATCGGACTCGGCCCAGGTGGTCGCCAGACTTGCGAGCGAGGTGTTCCGCAAGGCGGGATCGGCGATTTCCCTCACTCGCTCCAGCGCGGCCTGAGGATCGCTGGCAGCCCAGTTTCCGATCGCATGCTCGATGAGTCGCGAGCGGGTGGGGCTCTCGGGAAGTGCATCGGCACGGGAAACGGCGAGCCCGGGGGAGCTGTTGGAAATTTCGTATAACAAGGACAACATGGCGGAGTCGCGTGCGGCATCCCGCGGCAGGGTGTTCACCCAGTCCCACGCCGCTGCGGGATCGATGGCGACCCAGGCGAGGCTGACTTGTTGGAAGATCTCGGCACGGGAGTTCCCATCAGGAAACGGCGCGGCCCACGCGGCGACGGCAGCGGGATCCAACGACGCCCAGCGGCGGAGCAGGGAGGTCCTCAGCATATCCGCGGATTGCTTGGAAAACAGGCTGGCCACCGAGGATGGGAGCCCGTCCCTGGGCCAGGTTGCGGTGATTTTTTCCAAACGATCGGGCAGTTCCTCTTCGGTCGAATTTGCCAGGGTTTCCAAGGTTTTTTGCAACGTTGGATCCCTGGTGGGGAGCGCCTCCGGCGAACGGTCCTGGCGTTTTCCGGAGGGAAGGGGATCCCGCCCGTCTTTCTCTAGCAGTCGGTCAGTGGTCCTCACTTCCTGACCGCTGTTCTCCCCGGACTCCGGCGGGGCGGATTGATCCGTCCACCGCAGGGCCAGAAGGGCGGCTCCTGTCAGGAGGAGTCCGCCTGCTAGAACGGGTGTGAGGTTTTTTCGCATGCCTCCATCATGGAGTCACCGACCCGTTGGTCAAGACACCGGTGCACAGGGTGGCGGTGCTGCCGCTGGTGGTGGCAATTCCGATGTAGGTGGCGGTGGCCATCGAGATGTTGGTGCTTTTGCCGAGCTGGACCCAGGTGCTGCCGTTGGTGGACATGAAGGCCTTGAAGGTGTTGCCTGTCCGGGTGAGGCGCACCCAGTAAGGAGCGACCTTGCCGGTGGACGAGGTGACCGAAGTGGTGCCGCCCGCGGAGGTCCGGCGGGTGAAGTGGATGCCGCTGGACGGGGTGACCCAGACGCCGGCTTCGCGGGCGTTGGCTGCGAGCGACTCGCGGATCATCACGCCGGCTTTGGCGTCGGCTCCGGTGTTGGTGAGGCTCTGGACGCGGAAGATGATGTCGCAGTCACCGCTGGCGGTCTGATAGACGAAGCGGGCGGCGTCGGCGCTGCCGGTGATGCCCGCACCGGCTCCGGCGAGCGTGAAGGTGCCGGCGTTGTGGGCGGCGCTTCCCACCGGACCGACGGTGCCGATGTCCTGGGTGATCCACGGGCTGGGCAGGCTGCTGGTCACCGTGAGGGTGATGGTTTCAAAATCGTTCTTCGCCGGGCTGCCATTGTCGGTCACGCGGATGGTCACCGGATAGGTTCCGGCGGCTTGCGAGGTGGCGGGCGTCCAGGAAAACGCGCCGGTGGTTGCGTGGATGGTGGCCCCGGCGGGTGCGCCGGAATCGAGACTGTAAGTCAGTGTCTGGGCGGGGACATCCGTGTCGGTGGCGGCCGCGGTAAAGGCGAGGTTTTCGCCCTGGCTCACGCTCTTGTTACCGATGGCGGCGAGAACCGGAGCGCTGTTCCATGGACCCACCGTGACCGTGAAGCTGTTGCTGGCGGAATTGCCCGCAGCGTCGGTGGCGCTGGTGGTCACGGTGGTGATGCCGACCGGGAAAACCGATCCTGATGTGGGATTGTTGTTCGTCGCAAGGGAGCCGCTCACGGTATCGATCGCAGTGGTGGTGAAGGTCACCGTGGCTCCACTCGCGCCGGTGGCCGCCACCGTGATGTTAGGCGGGACGGTGATGACGGGTGCGGTGGTGTCGAGGACGGTGACGGTGAAGCTGGCGCTGCCGGTATTCCCCGCGGCGTCGGTGGCGCTGGCGGTGACGGTGGTGGTGCCCGG
>JBIHZT010000392.1:0-4416 GCA_044240265.1 Luteolibacter sp.
ATGGCTCGATGGTCATCAACGGTGGAACCTTCTCCACTCTTGGTGGCGTTTCTCAGGACATCATCGGCAATGGCACTGGCTTCACCGGTATACTCACTATTGACGGGACATCGAATAGTGGCGACGCCCATTACATCGGCACCAATCTCAATACCGACATCGGACTCGGATTCGGCTCCTTTGGTTCACTGAGTGTGAAAAACGGCAGCGCCACGGTCGCCGAGTTGAGAACCAACAACACCACCGCCACCATCACACTCGAAACGGGTGGCACGCTGGCGATGAACAAGCTGACCTATAGCGGCGGCGGTGCCAACAATTTCAACATCAACGGCGGCACCCTCAAGGCACGAACGAGCTCCACCGCTTTCATTGGGACTCCCTCCAACGGGACGACCACGATTCTGGTGAAGTCCCTCGGCACCATCATCGATACCAACACCTTCAACATCACCATCGCCCGGCCAATCCTCACCGACGCAGTCTCCCTGGGCGGCGGCATCACCAAAAACAGCTCGGGCATCCTCACCCTAGGTGCGGTTGGCACTACCACCGGCCCCGCGATCGTCAATGCGGGCGGCCTGAGCGTCCCGGCAGGACTCACATCCTGGCAACCCTCCTCGTTTTCCCACAGCGGAAACGTCATGAACTTCAGCGTCGGAGTTTTCAATCCATCCAACCTCGCGACGATCGACACCGCCGGTGCCGTCTCCTTCAGTTCCCCCACCACCGTCAACGTCACCGGGTCTCAATTCGTCGTGGGAGCGATTCCCCTCATCAAATACGGAACCTTGTCCGGATACAGCAATCTCACCCTCAACACCGCATCCCTGCCAGCCGGTGTGTTGGCCACCCTTCAGGATAACGGTGCTGGCCTCATCTATCTCGACGTCACCCAGGGCGGCTTCATCTGGTCCGGTGCCTCAGCCACTCCCGGCACTGGCGACTGGGACACCACTAGCTCGAACTGGAACAATTTCCTCGCCCTCTATTCCAACCCCGCTCCCGTCACCTTCCCCACCATCATTGGCGGCGGCACGGTCACTGTTCCTGCCGATGTTTCTCCCGCCGCTGTTGAATTCACCAACACCACCGGAAACGACTACGTTCTTGGCGGAATCGGGAAAATCACTGGTCCCGCAATCGTCAGCAAAACCGGAAACGGCAAGGTTACCCTCACCAATACCAACGACTACGCCGGCAATACCAACATCAATTCCGGCATCCTCTCCATCGCCACCACGGGCGCTCTTCCGGGCTGGAACGTTAACAGCCGTTACCCCATCGCCAGCGGAGCCACCCTCGCCGTGCAGAACACCGTCTCGGATGCCAATGTCGCCGCTATGCTCGCCACCACCGGCAACTTCGGTGCTGGTGCCATCCTCGGCTTTGATACGGAAGCCGCCGACCGCACTTACGCCTCCAATCTCAGTGGAGCCATCGGTGTCGCCAACGTCGGATCGAACGTCCTCACCCTCTCCGGAAGCAACTCCCACACCGGCAACACACTCGTCGCGGCCGGCACGTTGAAAGCCGGCAGCTCCACCGCCTTCACCGGCACCGGTCCGCTGGTCATGAGCGCCTCCACCACGTTCGATCTCGGCGGGAATGACGCCGCGTTCACCACCATCAACGCCGGAGCATCCTCCAACTCCATCACCGACGGATCCGCAGGCACCGGCACCAGCACCCTCTCGCTGCTCAACGGTGGATCGAGTTTCCTCGGTGCCATCACCGACGGACCTACCCGCCAAGTCGCACTGAAATGCCGCGCTGGCAACGCCAGCAACGTCCCCAACAATGCGGACAACACTTACTCCGGCGGCCTGACATTGCTCGGAGGAATTGATGCAGTTACCAATGGAACTCGTCTGATTCCGTTCTCCACCTTTACCACGGTGGATGAAACCGGCGTCGTGACCAGCGGGCCCTACGGCACCGGCTCCATTAAAATCGGTGAGATCTCCACTGACAAGGTGCAGGTCTATTTCCAAACAGCCGGTCGCACCATCGCCAACAACATCATCGTCAACTCCGCCGTCGGCACCGATACCGCCGGCACCTTCCGGGTGGAGAGCGGTGACAACACGATCAGCGGCGCCATCCTCGCCAACGAGGCCAGCGCCTTCTTCCGCAACAACACCACCGGCGGTTCCGCCGGAAATGGAGCCATCATTCTGACCGGCCCCATCTCCACCGGCAGCAACCCCGCCTCGGGTCTCACGGTCAATGCCGCCGGGGTCAACACCCTCGCCCTCACGTTGAACAACCAGACGGCCGTGGCGACCACCTACACCGGAAACACCACCATCACCGGAGCAAGTACCACTCTAATCCTTGGTGCGGCCAGCCAGATCCCCAGCGGATCCGGAACAGGCGACGTCGTCATGACCGCCAGCAAACTCGACCTCGCCGGCTTCGACGAGACCATCAACGGTCTGAGCGGTTCCGGCACCGTGGACAACGTGACCTCGGGTGCGGACAACACGCTCACCCTCGGCGACGGGGATGCCACCGGCACCGCCTTCTCCGGGGTGATCGCAAACACCAACAACACGCTGTCCCTCACCAAAACCGGCAGCGGCATCCAGACCCTCTCCGGCGTGAACACCTACTCCGGTGCCACCAGCATCGATGGCGGCACCCTGGCGCTCGGTGCCACTGGCTCTATTGACACCAGCTCCGGCGTCACCATCGCCGCCGGTGCGAAACTCGACACCGTGCTCAAGACGACCTATGCCATCCCAACCGGCAAACCCGTCACCTTCAAGCTCGACGGCTCCGGTGCGGGTTCAAGCGGCCAGATCGACGCCGCCGGTCTCGACATCACCACCGCCACGGTTGTCTTCAGTGTCGTTAGTCCGCTGAATGACGCGGCCTATGTCCTGGCGACCTATGGCGTCGGCACCCTCACCGGGACCGCATTCGCCTCCGTCACTGCCCCGTCCGGCTACACCCTGGATTACGCCTACAACGGTGGAACCCAGATTGCCTTGGTCCAATCCGCCAGCAGCCCGTACGACACCTGGATGACCGGATATCCGGCCATCACCGGCCCGGACATGCTGCCAACCGCCGACCCGGACAAGGACGGCTTGGTCAACCAGCAGGAATTCGCCTACGGTCTCATTCCGAACAGCGGCGCATCGGTCAATCCGGTCACCGCGCAGCTCAACAAGACCACCGGCAAGTTCACCTATCAACGCTTGGCCACCAGCGGCCTGGCCTACACCATCTGGACCTCCACCGACCTCGTCACCTGGAACCCGGATGCCACCGCCACCGCTGGCCAAGTCGCCTCACCGGCGGGTGCCAACCAGTCCGTGGAGGTCACACTCACCGGTGCTCCGCTCACCGCGGGTAAACTCTTCGTCCGCGTCAAAGCCGAGTGAGTTCCTGAAGGATAGCATCTGATGCTCCATCCGCCCTTGGGACCCGGTGTCCCGAGGGCGGATTTTTTTTCGGGGTCCGGGGTATTCCGCCGGCTCACTCCAGCCGCAGCAGGCCGCGCTGGAGGGCGATGCCGACGGCCTCGGCGCGGTCGTGCACGCCGAGTTTTTGGAAAAGCCCCTTCATGTGGGACTTCACCGTCTCCTCGGAGATGAACATGGCCACCGCCATTTCCTTGTTGGTCCGGCCACGGGAGACGAGGCGCAGCACGTCGAGCTCGCGCGGCGTGAGCGAGGGGCGGATCATCCGGTCCGCCAGCCGCGCGGCGATGGCGGAGGGCAGGAAACGGTTTCCGGCATGGACCTGGCGGACGGCCTCGATGATTTCCTCGCGGGTTGTGTCCTTGAGGATGTAGCCGCGGGCACCGGCTTCCAGCGCGCTGAAGATGTCCTCCTCGTTGTCGTAAGTGGTGAGGACCAGCGCCTTCACCGCGGGGTCCATGGCGACGAGCTCCTTGATGGTCTGGATGCCGTCGCCGTCCGGCATGCGCAGGTCCACGATGAGCACGTCCGGCGTGGTGATTTTGAATTTTTCGACCGCCTCGCGGCCGGTGCCGGCTTCGGCCACGACGGAGAGGTCGGGCTGGGCGTTGAGGATGCTCGCGAGGCCGTCGCGGAGAGACGGATGGTCGTCGGCGAGGAGGATGCGGATGGGAGTGTTCATGGGGAAATCAGGTGGGTAAGGTGGCGGAAACTTCGGTGCCATGGCCGGGGCGGCTGTCGATGGACAAGCTGCCGCCGAGTCCGGCGACGCGCTCGTGCATGCCGGTGAGGCCGAAGCCTTTTCCGACGCGGGTGACGACATCGAAGCCCTGGCCATTGTCGCTGACGATGAGCGTGACCCAGCCGGGGCCGAAGCGCAAGGTCTGGCGGACCTCGGTGGCGGACGCGTGGCGCGCGGCATTGGTCAGCGCCTCCTGGCCGATGCGCAGCAGTGTATCTTCGTGGGAGTGGGGCAAGGGCCGCG
>JBIHZT010000393.1:0-4410 GCA_044240265.1 Luteolibacter sp.
GATCGCGTCGGGATCGGGATAGTCCTTGTGGAGCACCTGATAGCGCTTCTCGGTCCCGGCGGCGGCTCCGTTGATGACGGAGTGCTGTTTCTCGTCGCTGATGTTCCGGGCGTATTGATCGATGAGTTGGTTGCCTATCATGGGAGTGTGTCGCGGAGGACCTGGATGGCGTGGAGGTGCTTGACCGGGCGGCCCTGGGTCTGGGCGAGACCGCTGAGGTGCATGAGGCAGGACATGTCGATGCCGACGAGCAGGTCCGGCTGGATGTCGAGGATCCTGTCGAGCTTGAGGGTGCCCATTTTCCCGGAAATGTGCGGGAAGGTGACGGAAAAGGTGCCGCCGAAGCCGCAGCATTGCTCGGCCTCGCCGAAGGGGACGACCTCCGCGTTTTCGATGGAGGCCAGCAAGGTGCGGACGGCCTCGCCGGTGCCGGTGCCGCGCGCGTGGCACGAGCGGTGGAACGCCAGGCGGGTGGCTTTTTCAAATTTTCCGGGCCAGGTCTTGATGCCCAAGCCGTTGTAAATGAAGTCCATGACCTCCCAAGTCCGCTTGGCGAGGGAGTCGATGGCAGGGTCCGGATTCTCCTCGAACTGGAGGATATTCCCGTGGAAATTCATCGCCGCGCAGGAGCCGGACGGGACGATGACGGGCAGATCTCCGGCAAAAACCTCCGCACAATGACGGGCGACCTTGCGCGAGGCGGTCCAGTCACCCGAGTTGAAGGCCGGCTGCCCGCAGCAGGTCTGGTTTTCCGGGAACTCGACCGAGATCCCGAGGTGCTCGAGCACCTCGACCGTCGCCTTGGCGGTGTCGTCATAGAATGCGTCGCAAAGGCAGGTGCCCATGAGGAGCACGCGTTTGTTGAGTGGGCGGGCGGTGGGATTGGCCATGGAAGCAAGGATGGATGAGGCTTCGAAATGAAACCTGCCGAAGGCTAGAGGCTAAGCCGGAAAGAACAATGGAGAATATGACGGCAGCATGGATTTTCCCGTGAAAATCATCCTGACGCGGTATCCGGCCGCTGTTAGCGGGAAAAAGATCAATGCAAACACCCAGCCGCCGTCTCAAATCGATGTTTCCACTCAGACCAGCAACATGCAGTCGCCGTAGCTGAAAAACCGGTAGCGCTCCTCGACGGCCTTGCGATACGCCTCCATCACCAGCTCCTGCCCGGCGAAGGCGCTCACCAGCATGATCAGCGTACTTTGCGGCAGGTGAAAATTCGTCAGCAGGCCGCCGACCACGCCGAACCGGTAGGGCGGATGGATGAAGATATCCGTCTCGCCGCGCTGCTCGCGGACCGGCTTGCCGATGGATTCCAGCACCCGCGTCGCGGTCGTGCCCACGGCGACGACGCGGCTGGCGGCGTTGACTTTTTCCGCAGTCTCCGCGCTGACGACGTAGCGCTCGGAGTGCATGATGTGATCCGCGACGACCTCCGCGCTGACCGGGCGGAAGGTGCCGACGCCGACGTGCAGCGTGAGGAATGCGTGGGAAATTTTCTCCAACAGCTCCGGCGTGAAATGCAGCCCGGCGGTGGGCGCGGCGATGGCGCCTTCCTCGCGGGCGAACACAGTTTGATAGCGGTCGCGATCGGCGGGATCGTCGTCGCGGCCCATGTAGTGCGGCAGGGCGAGATGGCCGTGTTTATCCAAATCGACGGGCGCGCCCCAGCGGATCAGGCGATCGCCGTTTTCGAAGACTTCAGTAACTGTGCCGGTGATGCCGCCGACGCTCACGGTGCGGCCGGGCTTCATGCGTTTGCCGGGTCTCACGAGGCAGCGCCATTCGAGCGGGGAAAGGCGGTCGAGGCAGAGCAGTTCGGTCCGCCCATCGTCCGAGAAGAGCCGCGCGGGGATGACTTTGGTGTCGTTGAGGACGAGCAAATCATCCAGCCGCAGGTAGTCGGGGAAATCGCGGAACATCCGGTGCTCGATGTGGCCGCTGTCCTTGTGGACGACCAGCATCCGCGAGGCGGCGCGCTCGGCGAGCGGCCGGGCGGCGATCAATTCCTCGGGCAGGTGGTAGTCGAAATCCTTCGTCAGCAGCGGCATCGCCAATCCCTAGCCAGCCCTCCACGGGACCGCAAGGGGAGATCATTGCTGGAAATCATCTTGAAACGGGGGCGAGGCCCGGTCCATATTCAGGACCCTCGAAAAATCTCATTCCCCCGAGTTCGCCACCGCCATGAATGCCGTTGAAAACCGAATTTCTCCCGCGTCCCCGGAACTCCGCCCCGCGCCGGGCGTCCGCACCGGATCGAGCGCCGTCGATCTCAAGCAAGCGTTCCTCGACAATTTGTTCTGCCGGCTCGGGCGCATGCCTGGCACGGCGACAGCCAATGACAAATACACGGCGCTGGCGCTGACCATCTGCGACCGGGTGATGGCACGGTCCGTCCGGACCCTGGAGGGCTACGCCGCGCGAGACGAGCGCGTGGTGGCCTACCTTTCCGCGGAATTCCTGCCGGGCCCGCACCTGGCTAACAATATTTTCGGCCTGGGCATCGTGGACGAGGTCCGGCTCGCGATATCAGAGCTGGGTTTGGATCTGGCCGGCATTCTCCAGCAGGAGGAGGAACCCGGTCTCGGCAACGGCGGGCTGGGCCGGCTGGCGTCGTGTTATCTCGATTCGCTCGCATCGCTGGAGGTGCCGGCGGTCGGATATGGCATCCGCTACGAGTTCGGGATTTTCGACCAGGCGATCCGGGACGGCTGGCAGGTGGAGGTGACCGACAAGTGGCTGCGCTTCGGCAACCCGTGGGAAATCGTGCGGCCGGAGATCGCCTATGACGTGAAATTCGGCGGGCGCACGGAAGCGTGGAGCGACGAGCACGGCCTCCACCGCGTGCGCTGGATTCCGGACACCGTGGTCAAGGGCGTGGCCTATGACACGCCGGTCCCCGGCTACCGCGTGGGCACCTGCAACACGCTGCGACTGTGGAAGGCCGAGGCGGTGGAGTCGTTCGATTTCGCGGCCTTCAACTACGGCGACTACTACCGCGCGGTGGAGGACAAGATGGAGTCGGAGAACATCACCAAGGTGCTCTATCCGAACGACGAGGTCGCCCAGGGCAAGACGCTCCGCCTCCAGCAGCAGTTCTTTTTCGTCACCTGCTCGCTCCAGGACATGATCCGCGTGAACCAGCTGATGGACCGTCCGCTCGACAAGTTTCATGAAAAATGGGCGGTGCAGCTCAACGACACGCATCCGTCCATCGCCGTCGCCGAGCTGATGCGGCTGCTGGTGGACGAGCATCTGATGGACTGGGACACCGCCTGGGAGGTGACGCGGCGGACCTTCGCCTACACGAACCACACGCTGCTGCCCGAGGCCCTGGAGAAATGGCCGGTCAGCCTGCTCCTATCCCTCCTGCCGCGGCATTTCGAGATCATCTGTGAGATCAACGCGCGTTTCCTCCACGAGGTGCGCGCGAGATTCCCGGGTGATGAAGCACGGGCCGCCCGCATGTCGTTGATCGATGAGAGCGGCGGGCGTTTCGTCCGCATGGCGCATCTCGCGACGGTCGGCAGCCATCATGTGAACGGCGTGGCGAGACTGCACTCCGAGCTGCTGGTGAAGACGGTGATGAAGGACTTCGCCGAGATGTGGCCGGAGAAATTCATCAACATCACTAACGGCGTCACGCCGCGCCGCTTCGTGGTGGTGAGCAATCCGCCGCTCGCCCGCTTGATCGCCGGCCGCATCGGCGGCGGATGGCTGCACGACCTCGGCCAGCTCCGCCAGCTGGAGCCGCTGGCGGATGACGCGGAATTCCGCGGCCAGTGGCGCGAGGTGAAGCACAACGCCAAGCGGGACCTCGCCGCGCTCATCGTGGAGCGCACCGGCATCGAGGTGGATCCCGCGTCGATGTTCGACATCCAGGCGAAGCGGCTTCACGAATACAAGCGCCAGCACCTGAACGTGCTGCACATCCTCACGCTCTATCTGCGGCTCCGGCGCGATCCGCAGGCGGAGGTGCCGGCGCGCACCTTCATCTTCGGCGCCAAGGCCGCGCCGGGGTATTTCATGGCCAAGCTCATCATCAAGCTCATCCACTCGGTGGCGGATCTGGTGAACCACGACCCCGCCGTGCGCGGGCGGCTGAAGGTGGTTTTTTTCCCGGACTTCAACGTGAAGAACGCGCAGCACATCTATCCGGCGGCCGATCTGTCCGAGCAGATATCCACGGCGGGCAAGGAGGCGTCCGGGACCGGCAACATGAAATTCTCGCTCAACGGCGCGCTCACCATCGGCACGCTCGACGGCGCGAACGTGGAAATCCGCGAGGAGGTGGGCGCGGAGAATTTTTTCCTCTTCGGCCTGGATGCCGGGCAGGTGCACGAAATGTTAGCCCGTGGCTATCAGCCGCACGAGTTCTACGGGCGGAATGCGGCGCTGCGCGAGGTG
>JBIHZT010000394.1:0-4393 GCA_044240265.1 Luteolibacter sp.
GTTCAGATAAAGCGCGTAGTCGGTGGTGCCGCCGCCGATATCGATGACCAGCGCGCCGCGTTCGCGCTGCTCGCGGTCGAGCGCCATCTGGGCGGTGGCGATGGGGGAAAATACGATGTCATCCACCTCCAGCGGCATTTCCCGGACGAGCTTGATGCTGTTCTGGATGCGGGTGCCGATGCCGTGCACGACGTGGAAATCCGCCTCCACGGTTTTCCCGAAAAGCCCGACCGGCGTGGTCGAGTGCTCCAGCCCGTCGAGCCAGTAATTCCGGATGATCGGGTGCAGATAGACGTGGTCCTGCGGGATGTGGACCTCGCGGGCAATGGTGCGCGCCTCCTCGACGTGCTCGGCGGTCACGGTCGGCTCGCCATCGGGCAGGCGGTGGGTGCCGCGGTGGTTGACGCCCTGGATGTGCGAGCCGGTGACGGCGAGGAAGACGCTGCCGATTTCGACATCGCTGGCGTCCTCGGCCTTGGCGAGCGCGTCTTTCAAACAGGCGCGGGCTTGGGAGAAATCGTAGATCTCACCCTTGCGCACGCCGGCGGTCTTGGTCACGCCGATGCCTAGAATCTTGACGGCGCTGTCCGCCTTCACCTCGCCGACGACAATGCAGGTCTTGCTGGTGCCGATTTCGAGTCCGACATGAATTTTAGTGCGACGGGCCATGGGGGTGGATTGCGGAAATGAATCAGTTGCGGTTGAGAAGAGTCTTCATGTCGCGTGCGCGGCGGTCCGTGCGAATCTCCTCGGGGCTGGGCTCGGCCACCGGAACGGCACGTGGCGCGGCCGCTTCGCTGCGCAAGGTGATGGGAATGTTGTGCTTGGGAATCAGGTTGATGGTGTCGATGGTGTATCCCTTTTCACTCGAGTGATCCATCGCCAAGCGGAGACTCTGAATCTGCCGCTCATGATCTCCAAGTCCGAACGTCGATGAAGTTCCCTGGCGGGTGACTAGCAGCAAGGACCAGGCGTTCACCTGTTTCACCGAGTCGATCCAGTGAATGGACTCCGGATCCGCCTCGGAGGCGGAGTCCAGCAGCCGGAAACAATGGGCCAGCTCCGGATGGCCGAGGCGCTGGCCGGCGGCGATGGGGTTTTTCTCGGATGGCGGAAGCTGGATCATCGGCAGGCTCTTGGCCGCTTCCAGCTGAAGCTCCGGACATGGGTAGGCGATGCCGCCGCGATCGACGAGCATGGCCCCGACGCGGCGGCCTTCAGGCAGGCCGGCCTCCGGGCAGGAAATCCATGCCCGCGGCGTCCGGGGAACGACCCGCACCATCAGGGTGCCGGGGAGATGCCGCTCCGAGCGGGCGTCCTCGATGCCGGGCAGCGCCTTGAGCTTGGAGGTCACCCCCGCCACATCGATATCAAACAAACTCGGCGGCGGGGAAATCCCGATGATTTCGGCGAGGCCGGCTTCGTCGATGACCGGGTTCACATTCAGATCGATGACTTTCAGTTGGAAATCCGGGTTTTTGTAAAACGCGCGCTGGATTCCCTGCCAGACGCCCCAGCCGATGCCGCCGACCGCGGCGAGGATCAACGCGTATCTCGTCAGGCTGCCGGTCAGTCGGAGAAACCCGAGCCAGGCGATGCGCGGCGACATGACGCGCACTTCAAGCACCTTCGAGCGCGGGTGGCGGCGGACTTTGCTACTGTGGCGTTTTGACATGTCAGGAACGGAGTTTGAGGGAAATCTCGGCGATCGTCTTACATAACTCGGGGAAGGAAATTCCGATGGCGGCCGCGGCTTTGGGCAGCAAGCTCGTCTCTGTCATACCTGGAATCGTGTTCGCTTCCAGCACGAAGGGACGGTTTTGCGAATCCAGCAAGACATCGACCCGCGAGTAGATTTCCACGCCGAGCGAGCGATGCGCGGCGAGCGCGGCGGCTTGCACGGCCATGGTGGTTTCCAAATCGAGGTCCGCCGGGCAGAAATATTCGCTGCCTTGCGCGCCGCTGAGCCACGGATATTTGCTCGCCATGTCATAGACGCCGCCGGGCGGGGCGATGTGGACGACGGGAAGAGTTAGATTGTTGAGAATGCCGACGGTGAGCTCCTTGCCTTCGATGAATTCCTCGATGAGCACCTCGCCGTATTTCTCCGCAGCCTTCAACAGCGCTGTGGAAACCTCGGCCTGGATCTTGACGATCTGGATGCCGACGCTGGAGCCTTCGAGCGGTGGCTTGATGACGAGCGGAGCCTTGATGGTGAGCTCCGGCGCCACGCCAGGGCTGAGGGAAACGGTCTCGGAGCGGGCGGTGGGAACTCCGGCGGCGAGGAATTTCTCCTTGGCCCGGGATTTGTGGATGGCGAGCTTGCTGCTCGCGGAGCCTGCGCCGGTGTAAGGGACGCCGAGTTTTTCAAGCGCGTCCTGCAGCTGCCCGTCCTCGCCGAAGGTGCCGTGGATGACATTAAAGGCGAGGTCCGTGCCGTCGGGTAGATCAACGTGAGTGGTGGTGACATCCACGCCCACTGCATCAAGGCCGAGGCCTAGCAGCGCCTTGAGCACAGCTTTTCCCGAAGCGAGCGATACCTCGCGCTCGGCACCGGGGCCACCCATCAGAACTGCGATTTTTTTTCCGCTCAGCATTTTCGATATGGAGTTAGAATGAAGGTTCGTCGTCGCCGAGGATTTTGATTTCCGTCTCCAGCTCGACGCTGCGCTCGGTGCGGGCTTTTTCCTGGATGAACTCGATGAGCGTGAGGATCTCCAACGCGGTCGCGCCGCCCTGGTTGATGACGAAATTCCCGTGAACTTCCGAAACCGCCGCGTGGCCGCAGGTGGTGCCTTTGAGGCCCATCGAGTCGATGACGCGACCAGCGGGGATGAACTCGGGATTTCTAAAAGTACAACCGGCGGATGCGGCGATGGGTTGGGAGGACTTGCGTTTTTCGCGCGAGGCGTCCCAGCGGTCCTTGATGTTAGCCGCAGTGTCGTTCTTGCCCTTGAAGACGGCTTGCAGCGCGAAGTTCCGGCGGAGCTCGGCGACGTTCCGATAGGATGCGACGATTTCCTCGCGCTCGCGGGTGCGGATGACGCCGTCTTCGTCCAGGAAAGTGACGCGCACGACTTGGTCGAAGGTTTCGATGCCCATCGCGCCGGCATTCATGCGCAGCGCGCCGCCGACGTTGCCGGGGATGCCTTCCATCCACTCGAAGCCGCCGATGCCGCTGCCGCCGGCGATGCTGGCGAGTTTTTTCAAACGCACGCCGGCTCCGGCGCTGACGTGGCCGCGGCCGTCGACGGTGACCTCGGAGAAGACGCCGCCGGTCGGATGGATGACCGCGCCGCGGATGCCGCCGTCGCGGACTAGCAGGTTAGAGCCGCGGCCGACGACGCGGACCGGGATACCGCGCTCGCGGCAGTAATCGACGAGGAAGGCGAAGCCGTAGAAGCTGTGCGGCTCGATCCAGTATTGCGCGGGGCCGCCGACTAACAAAGTCGTGTGGCGGCTCATCGGTTCGTAGAGTTTCCCATCAATCTCGCCGGGCGGCATGAGCGCGCGCATTTCCTCGAGGATCTTGAGATCGGCGGCGATGCGGGTGCCGGCTTCGTGGACGTTTCCGGCACCGAGCGTGATGAGCAAATCGCCAGGCTGGAGCGCATGGCCGATTTCGTGGTGGGCGGTTGCTAGATCCGGCAGATAGGTGGCGGGGATGTCGCCGTGGACTTTCATCGCATCGACCAAGGTCTGGCCGGAGATGCCTTTGATCGGCTTTTCCGAGGCGGCGTAAACGTCGGTGATGAACACCACGTCGGCCTCTTGCAGGACTTTCCCGAAATCATCGGCCAGCGCCTGGGTGCGGGTGTAGCGGTGTGGTTGGAAGAAGACGATGACTCGCTTCGACTTGAGCGAGCGCGCGGTCTGGAGCGTGGCGGCGAGCTCGGACGGATGGTGGCCGTAGTCGTCGATGATCCGATAGTTCGCGGAGAGGTATTTGGTTTCGAAACGGCGTTTGGCCCCGGCGAAGGTGGCGAGCGCGCGGGCGACGAGCGCGAATTCCGCGCCGCAGCTGTCCGCCAGCGCGATGGCGGCGAGGGCGTTGAGCACGTTGTGATTTCCCGGGATGCCGAGCTCGACGTCGCCGAGGACTTCACCCTTTTTCTTCACCGTGAAAGCGGAGGAACCCTTGAGATCGCGGAGGTCCGTGGCGGTGTAGTCGGCGTCTTCCCAGCCATAGGAAACGCCGTTTTCACGGCCGGAGCAGACTTCGAGCGCGACGGGATCTTCGGCGCAGTAGACGAGTTTTCCCGCGGTCTGGTCGGCGAGTTTGGTGAAGACTTCCTTGATGTGCTCGATGTCCCGATAGAAGTCGAGGTGCTCGGCCTCGATGTTGAGGATCACGGCGTGTTCGGGTCGATAGAGCGCGAGCGTGCCGTCGCTT
>JBIHZT010000395.1:0-4389 GCA_044240265.1 Luteolibacter sp.
CTGTTGTAGCTTTCCTCCGAGATGGCACCGCTTCCACCGCCGGTAGCGGCCAGCGTGTAGCCGAAGTCGAAGACCAGACGGTTGTTGAACCTCACCACCAGCACGTCGTCACCGGCGCCGACGAAGCGGAAACGCCCGGTTTTCGGGGCCTGCACGTTGCCTCGATAGACGACGAACCATTGCTTAGGCTGCACGTATTTCTCCACGGAGAACGCGGCGGGCGCCTCCTCGGCGGGCATCGAGGGAATCAGGAACTTCGTTTGATAGAGCGTGGTCGGAGCCTTGTAGTAATTTGAGAAATCACGGGGCTTGAAGCCTCGTTTGGCAATGTCCTTCAATTTCCCGCGCATCTCATCGAGCGACATTCCGGTGGGCTTGAGATCGTCGGTTTGTTTGAGATCGTAGAGGCTTCCCGCCAGTCCGGCAGAGTTGGCTTCATGCATCCCGAAGGGGTTTTTCGTGCCGTTCCCGTCGGTCATGCCGGGCATGAGGCCGTTGCCGAAACCGGGGCCGTTTCCATCGCCCCGGCCGCCACCGCTGCCGCCACCGCCCAGACCGCTGGAGAGGGCTCCATTGCTGAGTCCGCCGAGCGAGGTCATCTGGTTCATTTCCCCCGGTTCGGGAAGAGTCGTATTTGACACCGCGCCGAGCGCGACGGTGCGTGATATTTCCGGCTGCATCATCTGCGTGCGCTGTTTCTGCGTCTTCACATCGGATGCCGGAGAGCCACCGCCGCCTGACTTCGGCGTGAAATCGACGGTTTTTTCCACCGGCGTCACGACCTGGAACACCCAGGCGACTCCGATGGCCAGCAGGATCGCGTGGAGGACCAGTGAGATGGATAATGAGCCGGCACCGAGTTTTTGCCAGAAGGACTGCTTCGGCTTCGCGGGCGGACGGGCTTGGGAATCGGATTTCGGGTTCATGGTTTTCGGGGTTCATCATAATGACGCCCGAAAACTTCATTCCTTAGAAAAAATCACACGTCCATCGCCGCCGCATGGCCCCGGCGCTCGTTGATGAAAAGCGTGAGCACCAGGCCGGCGAGCAGGAATCCGGCCAGCACCAGCAGCGCTTCCGCAGTCCCCACGGTGTCCTTCACCCAGGCGAAGGGGAAGGTCATGATCGCGGACAATTTCCACATTAGCCCCCAGATTCCGAAAACCTCGGCCTCCCGGTTCGGCGGGGCGAGGTAGCTCACGAACGCCCGGTTCGCCGATCCCAGCGAGCCGAGCCCGAATCCTAGCAGGTTCCCGACCAGCCATAGCGGCCATGTCGGATAGTCGCCGCCCGCGCCACTGCGGGAGTGGGCCTCGTAGAGGTAGGCGTAAAGCGCGAACCCCAGCGCGGTCGCCAGCCAGATCACCAGAAAAATCAACACCGAGCGACGGTGGCCCAGCTTGTCTTGATAGAGCGTGGGGATGATCGTGCCAATGATGCCGGAGACCGTGATGACGGCGACGAAGACGACCAGATCGACCTGTTGGAAGCCATACTCGACCGCCAGTTTGCTCGCAAAGAAGACGACCACGCTCATGCCGGTGCCGTAGAAGAGTGATGCGACTAGCAGGATTGCGAGGTCCTTGTAGCGCGCCGTTTCCCTGACCGTTTCCGCCAGCCGCACGAAGCCGGCGGTTAGCAAATTCCGCCCCGGGTGGGCGATCCGTGGCACCTGCGGTTCGTGCAGCCACAGCATCGTGGGGATGGTGAACGCTAGAAACCACAGTCCGGCGAAGACGAAGAACGGTCGCCAGGTGTCGGGGGATTCCAACTTCATCACGACCATCAGGCCGGCGGTCAGGACCAGCAGCAGCAGCGCCGCCGCGTAGGCGCAGGCCCAGGAAAATCCGCTCACCCGGCCGACTTCGTTTTGCTTCGCCAGCGCCGGCAGGAAGCTCGCCAGGAAATTCTCACCGATCGAGAACGCGAAGTTCGCCGGCACGTAGAGCAGGACCGCCAGCCAGATTTGCCCGGGTTGTACGAAGCCGAGTCCGCAGGTGAAAATTCCGCACATCAGGCCGGAGCCGATCAGGAAGCGCTTTTTCCAACACCGCTCGTCCGCCGCCGCTCCAGCCAGGGGCGACAGGATCGCCGTGAGCAACATGCTGCCGCCGTAAGTCAGCGCCCAGATCCGGTCGTCGATCGCGTCATTCCGCACGACCACCTGTGAGAAAAAGATCGAGAACAGCAGCGTGTTGATGATGAGTGTGAATGACTGGTTCGCCACGTCGAACGAGATCCAGGACCAAATCTGCCGCTGCTGCGGAAATCCATTCAGAGGGTAAAAGCGGCGGAGATTCATCGTGCTGGCCGGTTTATAGTCACTTCGCGGATGACCGCAAGACTGGCCATCCGTGAGTGACAGGCGGGGCGGCGTCTGTATTCATTCCCGCATGGCATTTGCAATCCACCCCCGCCTCGCCGCCGGCGGTTTTGAAATCGGACGGCTCGGCGGTTGCCGCCTGCTCTTGAAAAACAACGCGCTGTTCCCCTGGCTGCTCCTCATCCCCGAGGTCGAGGGGATCGAGGATCTGCACCAGCTCCCGCCCGGGCAATTCGAGGAAGTCATGCTCGCCATGCGGCGGGTCTCCGAATTCGTTGCCAGCCATTTCCAACCGGAAAAACTCAACGTCGCCTGCATCGGCAACCAGGTCCGGCAGATGCACATCCACATCGTCGGCCGCTCTTATGATGACCCCGCGTGGCCGGGGACGGTGTGGGCGTTTGATGGGAAAAAGAGCCTCTCGCTCGAGGAGTCGGAGGTGATCACCGCGGCGGCGCGAGAGTTTCTGAAATTGGATGGCTGAAGGCCTGAAAGTTTGGGCGTGCATTGTCCACATGGATGGACATATCTCCGACCCATGATGGTTGGAACGCACTCGCTCCTGCCCGTTTGCGGTTGCCTGCTGGCCGACCGCATCTCGATGTCGGCCGGACGGGCACGGATGTTTTCCGGCAGGAACCTGTATGTGATCGGAGTATTCGGGATGCTGCCCGACATCCTATCGCCGCATCTTTCTCTGGAGTCCCGCTACGCGAGTTTGTCCCACTCGATCTGGTTTCTGATGGGGTTGGTGTTGCTGTTGCCGTTGACCCGGGTCATTTCCGATAAATCATCACGCCTGCCGGTGGCGATTGCCTGTTGGGCCGCATGCGCGCTCCTTCTCGCCGCTGACGCGGTTTCCGGCGGAATCGCCTGGCTGCACCCGTGGAGAGGTGATGTGCTGGGCCGCTACTGGATCGAGCCGCAATACTGGATCTGGTATGATGCGGGATTCATTCTGTTGGTGTGGTTCATCTATCGCGTCGTGCCGAGTCTCGGCGGCAAAGTGGTCCGGGAAGATGTCTGAAATACGAAGATGAAAACCCTCTCTTTTTTGCTGCTTTCACTGCTCACCCTCCACGCGCAGACCGGCGAAAAACTCGTCACCTCCGCCCGCAAGCAGATCGGTGTCACCGTTTCCTACGATCCCGCCTACACCGCCCTCGCCTATCCGAATGGCGATGTCCCCAGCGACCGCGGCGTCTGCACGGACGTCGTCATCCGCGCCATGCGCGATGGGCTTTCGAAGGACCTTCAGAAGCTCCTCCACGAGGACATGCGCGGAAATTTCTCCGTCTATCCGAAGAACTGGAGCCTGTCCCGGCCGGATAGAAACATCGACCACCGGCGCGTTCCGAATTTGCAGACCTGGCTCAGGCGTCAGGGCTATCAGCTTCCACCCGCCGGTGAAAAGGATCCCGCGAAGTTCCTTCCCGGCGACCTCGTCACCTGCACCGTCCCGCCGCATCTCCCGCACATCATGATCGTCAGCGACCGGAAATCGGTAGCCGGCGTCCCGCTCGTCATCCACAACATCGGCGGCGGCACCCGCGAGGAGGACCGCTTGTTCGAGTTCCCGCTCACCGGGCATTTCCGGGTGAAATAGTCCTTGGGCGAGCACAGAATTCCGTGCTAGCTTCGCCCCATGCGAATCGACCTGAAAAAAGACGTGGTGAGTCTGACGGACTTTGCGCGCAACACCAAGCAGCACGCCGAGGATCTTGCCCGTGGCGGCCGGGCGAGGATTCTCACGCAGAATGGCAAGGCGTCCGTGGTGGTGCTGTCGCTGGATGCGTTTGAGAAAATGGCGCGGGAAGCGGAGGAATATCGTCTCGATCTGAGGCTTCGCGCCGCAGTGGAGAGTTACGCCTCCGGAAGTCGTGGAGAACCGGCGCGGAAGGTGATTGGCAGACTCCGCAATCGCGCGCAAAAACGACGGACCGCATGATGAACTGCGAGGTGCGGCTTTCTTCGGAGGCGGAGCGCTGCATCGAAGAGCAGCTCCTGTGGTATGAAGCGGACGAAGTGAATGGTGGCGCGATGCTTGCCGACCGCTGGATGGATCT
>JBIHZT010000398.1:0-4357 GCA_044240265.1 Luteolibacter sp.
CAAACAAGTCCGCTTCGATGAGCTCCATGCTGCGGCGCAAGTTGTTGGACGCGCTGCCTTGGTTGCCGGTTTGGGTGATGACCTTGGAGTTTTTGGCGAGGTCCCTGAGTTGGCGGGATTCCGCGAGCGTGTGCGTGAGGGGTTTTTCGCAATAGACATGTTTGCCAGCCTCGATGGCGTCCTTGCAAATGCGGGCGTGCCAGTGGTCGGGTGTGGCGATGACGACGGCATCCAACTGCTTTTCTTTTCCCAGCATCTCGCGGTAGTCGCCGTAGTCCACGGCCTTCGCAACCGCTTCGCCGTGGGTCTGGCGCGAATTTTTGATTTGGCCGGAATCGACATCGCAGAGGGCTGTGACCTGGTGTCCGAGTTGGATGGTTCTGCTGACGTGGCCCTGGATTTGGTTGCCCATGCCGATAAATCCGATGTTGAGCTTGTCGCCCGGTTTTTTCGCCGCCGCAGCGAACAGCGCACTCGGCTGGAGACACAGCGCACCGGCGGAAAGTCCAGCGGATTTAAGGAATGTGCGGCGGGTGAAGTTCGGGTGATTTCTCATAGGTAGATTGCGCGCAGAGTGTGTTTCATGGATTTCATTGGATAGGCCCACGGCTTCAACCATGGCGCCTACAGCGATAAAATCGTATTCCAACCCTAAAAGCCGACATGTAAAATGGCGCGCCGGGGGATTTCCCTGGAATCCGCAGGACGTCTGATGTTTCAGGATGCCGGAAGTCGGTGACCGATGGCAGCTTGATGCGGAGCTGGCCGAGCTTGCAGAGGCGGGAAACTTCGTCCCAGGCGTCGGATTTGGAGAGCAGCAACAGCAGGTCGCCAGACGGTTCCACCCACACGTTCGCGCCAATGTCGCCGTTGCCGATCGGCATGGAGCCGCGGGAATCCGCGCTCGGCGAATCCCAGACGACGTTGGAATCATCCAAACCGGCGGCTTGGAGCAAGGAGGCGGCAGCCAGCAGCAGGGTGGCGAGAGAGAGGAGCGGGCGCAGAGAGGGTTTCATGATTGATGACTTTAGATTTATGAAGTGAATAGACGCTTCGGCTGTTCTTTGGCTGCGACGCTCAGGGATTTAAGGTGGATACCGGCTGTGCCAGCGTGGCTTGGACCTTGGACTGCGTGCAGCCTGCCGCCGCTTTGACCGGGACAGCCTGCTGTCAGGCGGAGATGCGGGTGAGGGGCGGAAGAAAATGCCGGGCGCTCTGGGGTGCCGGGGTTATCGGGGCGGCAGCAGGCTGCATGGCCCCAAAGCGGCAGCAGGCTGCACGCAGTCCAAGGGCATCGGTAAAAAGAAGCGGACGGCGCGCGGAAAACCCAATAACCGCGCGCCGTCCTGGGTATTGCCCCTCCAGAGGCAAAATTTTGATTTGGGTGATTCGTTATTTGTTATTTGTTATTGGGGCTTTAAAAGCTCAGGCGCAGGCCCGATTCTTTCGCTTTCCCCTAATCACAAATAACTGATCACCCATCACTCTCCTCACCTTCTCCGGCGCAGCAGCGCGAGCATGCCGAGACCACCGAGGAGGGCGGCACCGGGTTCGGGAATGGCATTGATGTCGGCCATGGTGGTTGCGATCGTCAAATTATCGAAACTTTGCGATGCTGAATTGCCACTCCAACCATTGATGCGAATTCCTTGAATGTTCGCGAGGTTGACGCCTGTCGTCGAGGCATCCGCAGTACCGCTCACATCGATGGTGCTGCCAGTAGCCCCCACCCATAGGCTGACGGTGCCTGCGCCCAAATCCAATTTGGCAACGCCGGATTTCATGCCTGTATTCGATATTCCCGTCCCTGGGTCCCCGCTGCCACTACTAATGTTCCATTGAGTCTGAGTCGGCGCATATGCCCAGGGGTTGCCGATGAGGAAAGTTTCCGAGCCACCATCCGACGTCCCATTATAGAACGTGAGGCCGCCATAGGAATTCCATTCTGCTGGTGCTTCAGAGTTCCCCCAGTCGAAGCGCACCCAAACGGTTCCGGAAGTGCCTAAACTGGCAGCGAAGTTACGTTTTGCATGAGAGTCACCGCCCCCTCCCGCGACACCGCCACTGACACTGGTGGTGGTGTCAAACCACGTATTACTGCCGAAGCCTGTGCCGCCGCTTTGCCCGTTCAGGCCGCCGTCTCCATAGGCGAAGTTGTCTTGGATGATGACCGCCGCTTGTGACAGAGCGACTGAGCCGATGAGAGCCGCACAGGTCATGGCGGCCATGTTTGTTTTCTTTAATTTCATCTTTGGTATTTCGTTGGGGTTGGTTTTTTGGTTCAGGAGACGAGTTCAGTTGGCGCGGACTTGGATGAAGAGTTTGGCGGGTAATGGATCGCCCGGCAGAGTGGAGAGGGTGACTGGCACGGTTTCGTTGTCGCCGTTGGGGGTGGTAGTGCCTTCGGTGACACCGGTGTCCTCGGTCCAGCCGACCAGATCCGTGGAGAACCAGACTGAGTAGGCCAGGCCGCTGGCGGTGCGGCGGGTGTAGGAGAATGTGCCGGCGGCCTTGTCAAGCAAGGTGGTGATCGGGTTGACGGAGGCACCGCTGTCAGGAATCAGGCCGAAGGCGTATTCCTCGAAGTTGGTGACGCCGTCGTTGTCGAGGTCGAGGCCTTCGCTGCCCGCGGCGAGTCCGTAGGGACCGCCCCAGATTTCGTAGTCGGTGCCGGTGACCTCGTAGAGCAGAGTGCCAGCGGCTTCGTCGAAGGTCCACTTGGCACTGATGGTGGTAAGTTCCCAAGTGCCGGTGATGGTTTCAATGAACGTGCCGAGCGTGCTGGTCACCGCTGCGGGAGTGAGCGTGGGGACCGGGCCGCTGAAGGAACCGACATTGACGATGGTCCAGAGGTTCCCGTCGGTGGTATTAGCGGCAGACAGATCGAGATCCACCGTTCCGAGGTAGGACAGAGTGGCGGTTTCCGTGCCGCTTAGCGAATTGGTCTGGCCAGCGGTGGTGGGGAAGAAACGCAGGCTGCCGCCGGAAGGAATGCTCAGCGTGCCATCTTCGACAATGGTGCTACCGGAGTAGGTGTTGGTGCCGGAGAGGGTTTGGCTGCCGCTGCCGGTTTTGGTGAGGGCGATTGCCCCCGCCCCACTTGTATTCTCAATCGTGCCGCTAAAGGTCCCACTGCCGTCAGCGACACCTACAGTAAGCATAAAGGTATTAGGATCAGGATGGCCTTTAACGACCGTGCCCGAACCGGTCAGTGCATCGATGGTTACCGGCTGACCGTCCCAGATGTCAAACGTGGCCCCGCTGGCAATGCTCATGGAAGCGTTATTGCTGGTCCAGTTCATTTGTTTCCAACCGCCGTTGGTCAGTCTTGAGGTGCCCTGCAGGTCGATTAATCCACCTGCATCCATGGCAAAGTTCAGTCGGTCGGAAACGGTTCCATTATTCGACTGGTTGATCGTGGAATCCCCCGAAAGTCTGAATGTGCCAGCGCCATTGATGGTCGAAACCGGCATTAGAGTGTTGAAGGTGTTGTTGGAATTATTCAGTTCGAGAACAGCCCCTGACGCAATCGTAGTCGTCCGCCCAACGTTGAAATAGGGCTGGCCACTGACCTGCAAGATACCGTTGCTGACCGTTGTCGCGCCGCTGTAGAGATTCCCGCCGGAGAGCGTGAGCGTGCCGGTGCCGGATTTGGCAAGACCCGCCGTGCCGGCGACTGCTGCGCTGATCGTCGCCGTCTTCGTGGCGCCGAGCGCGTTCACCGTGATGGTCGGTGTCGTGCCGGACAAGGTCAGAGTATGGGCCGCTACCGCGTTGTTCGCCAGCGTCCAGCCAGCGGCCGATGCCGTGTCCGTATCGCCGAAGACCAGATTGCCGATGGTCCGCGCCGAATCCAGATTGACCGTGGTGTCCGCGATAATGTTCAGCGTGTTGAAATTGGCCGTGCTGTCGCTGCCGGTGGCCACAATATTGCCGGACCAGTTGCCCGCCGTGTCCCATAGGCCACCGGCCGTGTTCGTCCATGTGCCCGAGGCGGGAGTGGGGGGAGGTCCATCGATGGCATTGACGTCGGCTATGGTGGTGCCGATGACCAAGTTGTCGAAACTTTGTGATGCTGAGCCATTATAACCATTGATTCGAATTCCTTGAATGCCCGCAAGGCTGAGACCTGACACCGAGGCATCCGCAGTACCGCTCACATCGATGGTGGCGCCGGTAGCACCCACCCACAGACTGACGGTGCCTGCACCCAGATCCATTTTGGCAACGCCGGATTTCATGCCTTCACTCGATATCCCCGTATTCTGGTCACCGCTACCGCTACTAATGTTCCATTCACTATCAGTCGCCGTACCCGACCAGGGGTTGCCGAAGAGGAAATTTTCCGTGCCGCCAT
>JBIHZT010000671.1:0-4354 GCA_044240265.1 Luteolibacter sp.
AATGACACACGTGAACTTTTCCATTTGGCTCTTGATAAAATCCGTAAATAAATGGAGTTGGCTGAAGCCAATTTCAATAAGGGTGTGATGGGGGGCGAGTTGATTATTGACTACATTCGCTAACGGCAGACAATAGGTTTTAAAGGCCACCAGGGGGACAATCGCATTTAAATCGCCTTCTCTCTTAAACAGACACGTATTGAGGCGTTTATTCTGTTGTCTGAGATTATAGTAGTGAGTTTGAATCATTGTAGCGGCGATGCCCTTTTTCCTATATGCGGGGTGGACACAGAGGTTATCGACGTAATAGGTCGTAAACATGGTTTTCTTTTTATTGAAAAGGGATTTATTATTTAGCCGGACGTAGAGAGGGCGGGCGGAGATAACTGCGACAATATTTGCCTTTTCTTGAGTGACTAACAATGTCGGCTCCTGATAGACCGTAAAATAACTGGGTTGATTAGAATGTAATAAATACGCTAAGATGTTCTCTTGTGTGGGGGTATAGAGGGTGCTTGTACTTGCGTCCGTACCCGTATATATATAATTCGCCTTTATAAATTCACATATAGCCTCCGTTGGCATCTCCGTGAGAGAAAACGTTTTAATATTAAATAAATCTACATATTTATTTATCAAGGGCATGGCGGGGTTAATGAGACCAGGTGGTCCCCCCAGCCAATAGAATAAATTATACCAATGAAAGACGGGTTGCTTGGACCAAAAAGGCATCTTACATTTCAAATAGAGGACTAGAAGTAAATAAAAGACGATTAGACAAGCGATGAAAGAGAGAAATAGAAAATACATTATATATAAAAGTTAAATGATTTTATATATATATAAATTGAAATGAATTTATTAGAATTAAGTAATTGAAAACACGCATAAAGAAAATGCAACAAGAAGAACAGTTGGTAGAGAAAGAGCAAATAAAAGACATTGAACAGTCTGACGAAGAAGTCGCCATTGAAGTCCAGCTTGCCCGGAAGAAATATCGGGTGGCTAGTTATGATATTCACGATGAAACATATGCCAAGCAAATGCAGAAGTATAGTTTACCCGACGCATTTCACAAATTTACCGAAGGGTTAATGGAGGAGCCCCGGATTAACCGTGAATGTTTATTAGATGCGATTGACGATTACAATAAAACAGACTCTTGCGATGTCTTCCCTTTGCCGGTCACATTTCAAAATGCCGCCTTAAATTTCCGTCCGTACCAACCGTGTGTGATTTGTTGAAAGAAATAAATAAATAAAATTTATAGAAAAATGAAAAATGAAAAAATATATTATCTTTTTTAATTGGGCTTCTGCAACACATACATAAACTGGTGCGTGTATTGACACTTAATCATATCAATCTGTGCATACAGAATAAAACCGACTTCTTTGGCGATGGCGAGAATAGCCGCCTGGGTGGGCATATAAAATTTGTGTTCATTTTTTATAATCGGACCTTTTTTACCGGGCAAGGGTTTAAATGTTTCGTGAAAAATCGCATTCACATCAGCCGTCTCGTTATTACTGGGTATTAATTCAAAATTCGCCTTGTAATCATACTGGTCAAACTTCACATTGGTGGAGGTTATGCGTTTCTTGGCGTAGCTCTGCGGTGAGACAATGTGAAAGGGGTCCCCCGCAGGTAAAATGGGGTCAAACAAATCACGATTGACTAAATGGAGGATTAGGAACCCCCCAGGCATCAGCCAGTGTATGCAATTCTCAAAGAACTGACGCTTATCCTGGATATAATAAATGGTGAAATAGAGGCAGGTAATATGGGTGAACGCATTGCCTGGGAAAGCCATCGTGTCTAGGGCATCCGCCACCTTGAATTCTAGGTCAGGGTAGGTGGTTTGGGCTTTTTTTATCATACTGGGCGAGAGATCAATGCCGACGACTTTATAACCATGCGTGGCTAAACTACTGGCGTGATGACCCGTCCCACACCCAATATCTAAGATAATACTGGTATCGGAGGGTTTGGTGATGTCGGCAATTTGCCCAATTTCGTAATCGTTTTTCACCTTATTGAAGACGAGATCATCGTAGACACTGGCGTAAAAATCGTCATACAGTTTGGGACCTTCTTTTAACTTAAAATCGGTGGAGTGTTCAGTAAACCCTTCTATATCCTTGCGCTTGACAAAGAGGGTCATAATAAATAAGATGGCTAAAATATAGAAGATTTGTTGAATACGGGGGGCTTTACTAAAATGGCTATAGGAGGCTTTTAAAAAGTGCTTAATACCGTTTTTTAAGGCCATCTAATTATATATACACAACACTTTTAAAAAAAGTGTAGCAAAAAAACACGTAATTTTTGCTACACTTTTTTTAAAAGTGTGTTATAAAAGTATTTTTTAGCACGTAATTTTTGCTACACTTTTTTTAAAAGTGTGTTATAAAAGTGTGTTTAGCACGTAATTTTTGCTACACTTTTTTTAAAAGTGTGTTTCGCACGTAATTTTTGCTACACTTTTTTTAAAAGTGTGTTTCGCACGTAATTTTTGCTACACTTTTTTTAAAAGTGTGTTATAAAAGTATTTGCTATGACCGATTCTAATACCTCTATTGAAATTAACGATAAACGAGCCGCCGCCGATTTTCGTGGCGTCTCCTTTTCCCAATTTCAAAAATCCAAAGTAAAATCCGAGCTTTTGTCCTCTCTCCTTAATAATAAAATAGAGCCCGCCTGTTTCTGGGTGGCCGAATTGGTCTGTGCCGGGCATTTCTTAGACGTCTGGGACATCCTGATTCTTTTTGTCAGTCGCTACATTCATTTAGGTAATCCGAAGCTCCCAATTTATATTGCGATGCGGTTTAACAATTTCAAAGATATTCTAGCAAATGGTTACGCTGGGAATGAATTAACGCTTCGGAATAATGTGAAAGTGCGGCAACTCTTCTCCGAAATCGTCTGTATCTTATCTCAGTCCCGGAAGAAACACAGTTTTGAGACGGTGAAAATCTTAAAGACTGATGAATTTGACATGACACATATGGCCTCTAAATTAAAAGCTCCGTCCATTGAGTTCGCAAAAGACGTCTTTAAAAGCGACGATCCCAAAGAACTCTACATTGCGATGAATGAATTTGCGTATCATTTGTCTAAAGCGTCCCGGAATGGCGTGATGGCCTGTTATTGGCTAGAATGGCTCTTGGAGTTTGAAATCCAATGCAAGCTGAATAAGACGGTGTGTCTTGCAGAGACCCGCACCTTCGCCCCGGTCTTGGATAAATTTACGAAAGACCCGATTTGGTTGATTTGGGAGCTGTTGCTCCAGGGAGCAAATACAGACCCACTCATAAAGAAAATCATGGGGGCTTTATTGGACCTCTTTAGTATCAAGTACACGAGCGGTATGAAGCGCAAACGTCGTTTTCTGATTTATTTTGCGATTAACCTCCTGACGGAAACCGTGGATTTTAAGATTGATATTATGGGAAATAAAGCCCATATTGACGCCATTATGCAGAAGATCGGGCTCGTGTACAAAGACGTGAAGAAAAATGAAGTGACTTTAGGTGATGAATATTTGTTTCTGGGGGTGGAGCGGTCTAACTTAGACAAGACGATTGAGCGGTTGGAGAAAATGAACAACCTTTTAGAAACAACCTTTTAGAAACAACCTTTTAGAAACAACCTTTTAGAAACAACCTTTTAGAAAAAGGTTGAGCCAAAATTACGTGTAAAATTACGTGTAAAATTACGTGTAAAATTACGTGTAAAATTACGTGTAAAATTACGTGTAAAATTATATATAGCAGATTACGTGTTGTTTTTATGTGGTGCAAAATATATTATTGCAGTTTTGCGTCATTTGTCACCAGTAAAGAGGCGATTTTAAAATTGGTCATACGGAGTTTCAGTGTGTCGTACGTATTTTTCTCTCTATCATAGTGACTCGGGTGCAAATCTTTCGCTTGAATCATGGAAATGGTATAGGTCCTCGCTGGGGTAAACGTGTGAGTATTAAATGTGATAACGGCCACCATTGGTTTATTTTGTAGTAAGACGAGCTTTTCCGCTTTTAAAGTGTTTTTTTGTATGCTATCGCTTTTACTGCTAATTTCAATATACCCTGAACGTTGGTCGCATACATATTCAATTGCGAGCAGTTCAGTGGGTTTATCAAAGTTCAAGGTGATGGAATCAGTCACCACGAGATAGTGTATATTGACTAAAGAATTCTTTAAGTTTTTAATGAGATATTTATCGTGTGACGTGTTAACTAATGGTGACGTGTTAACTAATGGTGACGTGTTAACTAATGGTGACGTGTTAACTAATGGTGACGTGTTAACTAATGGTGACGTGTTAACTACTAACTGTACCACACGCAATT
>JBIHZT010000400.1:0-4344 GCA_044240265.1 Luteolibacter sp.
TCACGGATGTAGAGAAGCTCGCGGATCACGGTGTCGGCGTGATCGAGAAGCTCAAGGGCCGCGAACGCGCGCTCCGTCCCGAGCAGGCTTTCCACCGCGGAATCGGCGGGTTTCCCGTGTCGAAAGACGGTGATGGCGGCCTCCGTGTTCAGCCGGATCCAGATGTCCCGGCCGGCGGCTTCCAGATAGGCGCGCCGCCGGAAGCGATGCCAGCCACCGGTCTGACACCACACCGAGATTCCCACGACGTTTTCCACTTGTGAGAGTTCCTGCGAGAATCGTTCGCAATCCCAGCCGATGAACGACGGATACTCGCCCGCGCCCTCGTATTCCCTGCGGGCCTGCAGTTCCAACAGCTTGCGTTGTTTCACCCGGAAGAACGCCCGGTTGAGCGGAAGATAGCGGAAGAAATCACTCTCTCCGTGTTTCATGGAAACGATTAGATTGGGCGAGTCGAGATTCTCCAACGTCTTTTCCAGCGTGCCACGGTGCCAGATCAGATCGCCGATACGGTGGGCCCCCACCGTCCACGTCCGGAAAATCAAATCCTTGCCGCGGCGTTCGAACTCGGGCAGCAGCGCGTGCAGCAAGCGGTTCGCCTCACCGGCATTGCGCAGGTGGAGACACGTCCGGATCGGATCCTTCACGTCGTGCCCGTCGCTCTCACCGATGCGCAGGATCAATCCGGCGAGTTGCGGGAAATCATCGAGAATCCCCCGGACCAGCCCCACATAGTAGGCTTCCAACTCCGCCGGATCTCCACCCATGACCATCGACAAGGCGGGCGTCATCGGCAGCACATCGGTCGTTAGATAGACCCGCAGCCCGAACTCACCGTGCAGCATGTCGAAGAATCCGCTGAATTTACCGCGCAGGAAATCAATCCGCTCGGCCACCTCCGGTTCGTGCAGCGGATGGGGCGCGAGGTGCGCCAGATCATCCAAAGTGACGGCGTTGTATCCTTGTGCGGAGACCTGACGCGCGAAGTCCCGCAATTCGTTCCCGATCGCGGTCCAATCATCCGGACTCGCATCGAGCAAGTCCATGAAAGGAATCTTGGACCAGTTGATCCGCATCCGGCCGCAGCCCCCGAAAAACGGGCCGATCGCATCGATGAGGAATAACTCCATTGCCAAGGGCCGGGAGATTCATCGCTTGGGAACCGGGTGACGAGCAGTCAATATTGACGGCAACGTCACACAGCGAAACTTTCCGAAAGTGTTGACGCGATTCCCCATCCCTGACACATCCGCCGCGAGATGTTTTCCGTCACCGTCCTCCGAGCCAAGGTTGCTGTCGCCATGATTTGGCGGCATGCGATGGCGCACGGAGACTGAACGAGGGAATCCCTCATTTCACCCACTCTCCGGAACGCCCGTCCCACGGCCGGTTCCGGGAGTCTCAAGTGAGTCCCGCCTGTCGCCCGGACGTTCCGGTTTCCACTAGAAACCGACATGCACTTGAAAAGCGATGACTCCTTCGACCGCCGCAGCGTGATGCTCATGCTGAGCTCGGTGGTCCTGTTCGCCGCGAACACGCTGATGATCCGCGCCGTGGCGCTGCACGCGCCGGCGGCGGATGGCTGGGTGGCGATTATTTTCCGGGGAGCCGTCGGACTGGCGGTGGTTTACGCGCTTTTCGGGCGGGGCCGCGGGCTGGATTTGAAGAGGATGTTCCGCGGCCGCCTGATCACGATCCGGGGCGTGGTCGGGGCGCTGAGCACCATCGCTTTTTACATCACGATCATCCAGCTCGGAGCCGCCCGCGCGGTGATCCTGAACCTGACCTATCCGATATTCGCGTCGGTGATCGCCGCCTTCTGGCTGAAGGAGAAACTCAGCCGCGCGGCGATGATGTGGATGATCGTCGGCTTCTGCGGCCTGGTCGTTTTCCTGAGCGACGACGGGCAGCTGCTGAGTCCCTCGGCGTATGACCTGCTGGCACTTGCCGGAGCGGTCGGGTCGGGCTGGGTGGTGGTGATCATCCGCCGCCTGCGCCACGAGGAGCACCCGGCGACGATCTACGCGTCGCAAGCGTTCTACGGGCTGGTCATCGCGGCTCCGGCGGCGGTGAAACTTCCGGACCTGCCGCCATCCGCGTGGCTCACGCTGGTGGCGGGCGCGGTGATCGTGACCGCGGCGCAGTTGATCATGACGCGGGCCTATCAGTTCATGTCGGTGTCGCGCGGATCATCGTTGCAAATGCTCCTGCCGCTGGCGACGGCGGCGGGCGGGTTCGCCTTTTTTGGAGAATCCTTCCATCCGCTGGAAATCGCCGGAGCGCTGCTGACGCTGTTCGCCACGTGGCGGGTGGTCGTCTCGCGGTAGGAATCCGCCGGAGGTTTTTCGCTTCGCGTGGGAAACCCCGGGTGCTTAGAGTCCGCGCATGCAGTGCCCCTACTGTCAGACGCCCCAGCAAGCCGCCGCTCCCGAGTGCCCGGCCTGCCGGCTGACGTATCCGCGGACAAGCGCCCTGGTCGGGGCCCTGCCGCGCCTGGCCCCGGTGGTGGCGGACACCACGCGCTCGCTTGGCCCGCCCGAGCAGCACAAGCTCAAACAACAGATCACCCGCATCCAGCGGCGCTTTCCGCAGTTGGTGCTGCAAGTGGTGGTCCACGAGTTTCCGCTGGAGCATCCGTTTTCCATGCATGTCTTCTGGCTCTTCAACGCGGGAAATTTCGCCGGCGACAGCCGCCGCGGAAAGGACAACCACGCGCTGCTGCTCGCGCTCGATCCGACCCGCGGCGAGGCGGCGATCATGCCGGGCTATGGGCTGGAGGTCTTCCTCCAGCGGGAAGCGCTCGATCACTTGCTGGAACTCGCCGGACCCGCGTGGGAGGCCCGCAAGTGGGCGGATGGAATTTCGCGCGTGCTCGATGGTTTCGATAAACTGCTGGAATCCATCGCCATCCCGGTCGATGTGGAAGCCCGGCCAAAAGGCGAATTCTAACCATCCTCACTCATGCTCGCCTTTTCCTCATGCTGGAACAACAGCCGCCACACCGACGGCGAGCCGATGATCGAGGAAATCGTCGAGCTCGGCTTCAACCACATCGAGCTCTCGCACGGGATGACCATCGCGAAGCTGCCGGGCATCAAAAAAGCCTATCAGCGCGGGCTGTTCACCTGCTCCGGGGTGCACAACTATTTCCCCTCGCCCGTCGAGGTGATGATCGACGCGCCGGATGCGTATGAATTCACCTCGCACCGCCCCTTCGACCGCCAGCGCGCCATGGACATGACGCTGCGCACGCTGGACATCGCGGCGGAGTTCGAGGCGCAATACCTGGTGCTCCACATGGGGTCGGTGCCGATGAGTCCGAGAAAATGGACCCGGCCGCTGACCGAAATGGTATCCGAAGGCCGACAACACGATGCCGACTACATCAAGGCGAAGCTCGCGTTCGTGAAAAAGCGGGAAAAAATCGCGCCTATGTATTTCGACCGGGCCATCGAGGCACTGACCACCATCGCCGCGCGGGCGGCGGAAGTCGGCGTGAAACTGGCGGTCGAGTCGCGCTCGCGCTTCGAAGACATGCCGACGGAGCGCGAGATGATCGCGCTGCAAGCCCACTTCGCGGACGATCCGTGGGTCGGCTATTGGCATGATTTCGGCCACGTCCAGCTCAAGCACAACCTCGGCCTGCTCGACCACGTGGAGTGGCTGGAAGCCATTTCACCGCACCTCATCGGCGGTCATGTCCACGACGTGCAGTGGCCGGCGCGCGACCACCGCACGCCGTTCAGCGGGACGCTTGACTACGCGGCGTTGTTGAAATTCTTCCCCGCCGGCTGCCCGTTGATCTGGGAACTCAGCCCGACTCGCGAGGCGGTGGAAATCCGGCAGGCGCTGGCTCGCTGGAAAAACGAGTTTCCCGAGCGCGCCTCATGAGGAAATCCAAGATTCCAGACAGTTCGCCAAACCCGCGCCGTTTAATGTGAACAATCCTCACTTCCCGACCAGCCGGACGCCCCACACTCCGGCATGAAGGATGCTCAATCGACCCCTTTCCCAAACACATGCAATCCCCGATGAAATTCTTGCTGCCCGCCGTCTCGATCAGCGCGGGCCTCGTGGCCTCCGTCGCCGCCTTCGGCTTCCGGGATGCCGATCCGCTCGATGCCAAGGCGACCGAGGCCGCCGTCACCATGCTCACCTCCAAGATCCTGGAAAGCTCGCAATTCGGTCACCAGCAGCTCGATGAAAAGCTCGCCGGCAAGTTCCTCGACCGCTACCTCGACACGCTCGACGGCAGTCACATGGTTTTCCTGAAATCCGATCTCGACGAGTTCGCGCGCCACCGCCCGACACTCGCCGAGGCCACCCGCTTCAAGGGCGACTCCA
>JBIHZT010000399.1:0-4344 GCA_044240265.1 Luteolibacter sp.
TCTCGGCAACGACCCAGTGGACTACTACTGGTACTAACCTTGGCGTAAACCTGTCCCTCACTTCTGCCCAAACAGGCAGTGTGTCGATCACCCAAGGAGGCGCCACCGCTCAAGCCCTCAGCATTAATTCGATCACGGTTGCCAGCAGCGCGGGGGCCTTGACCCTCGCTTCCACCGGTTCCGGTCAAATCACTTTTAGGAACCAGGTCACCAATATCAACACGTTCACCAACGACAGCAACAATGCCGTCACCTTCTCGGCGGGCACAAAGTTCGCCAGCGGTGGCGCCGTGGCCCGCACTGTGGATTTCGGTGGGTCTGGCAATTGGCAGATGAACGCAAATCTGGTGACGCCCACCGGTTCCGTAGCCGTCAAGAAGAGCGGCGCAGGCACGCTGACCTTCGCCGCCGCGAACGGCTACACCGGCTTGACCACCGTGAACGACGGTGCCCTGAACATCACCAGCACTGGCAGCCTCAACAGCGGCAACGCACTCACCGTCGGAGCCAGCGGCACGGCCAACTTGGCCAACGCCGGCCAAACCCTCGGCGCGGTCAGCAATTCCAACTCCTCGACCAATGCGCTGAACTTCAGCGCCAGCACGGGCACGGTCACACTCGCCAGCCTGGCTGGCACGGGCAACACCCGCTTCGGCAGCAATGGCACCGTCACCGGCGGCATCTCCAGCGGCACGGTCAACGTGGTCGGCCTGCTGACTTCGGAGATCTCCGGCGGCACGGTCGGCGCAGGCTCGCTCAGTGCCTCCACCCTCAGTGGCGGTGCGACGACGGTGGGAGGCATCGCGGCCATCGGCACGATGTCATCCGGCACCGCCAATCTGAACGGCGCGACCAGCGCGATCACCACGCTCAACGGCGGCACGGTGAACCTCGGCTCTTCCACGGTCCTCACGGTGAGCGCTGGCACGACTTCCGGTTCGATCACCGGCAGCGGCGGCAGCCTGACCAAGGCCGGCGCAGGTAACCTCGCACTCACCGGCACCAACACCTACACCGGCACGACCACGGTGGCCGGCGGAAAACTCTCGGTGAACGGCTCCACCTCCTCGAGCTCCGCGGTCGGCGTTTCAAGCGGTGCCAGCTTGGGCGGCAGCGGCACCGTGGGTGGGAACACCACCATCGCCAGCGGCGGTGCGCTCGCCCCCGGTAACAGCCCGGGCGTGCTGACGGTCGCCGGCACCACCACCTTCGACAGCGGCTCGATCTTCGAGTGGGAGCTGGACACGGCCCAGGCCAATCCCACCACCAACCGTGGCGTCGCCTATGACGGGGTGAACACCACGTCGCTTGCCGGCAGTGGCGCGATCTTCAAGATCCTTCTCACCGGCACCCAGGATTTCTCGGATTATGCCTTCTGGAGCCAGACCCGGAGCTGGACGGACATTTTCAAATCCGCCGACGGCGTCACCACCCTCACCGACTGGGCCTCGGTTTTCAGCGGTGGTTTCCAATATTCTTACAACGGGAAAACGGTGGAGCCGACCAGTTCGGGCTCCTTCACCCTGACCGGCAGCTCGCTGACCTGGTCGGCCGTGCCGGAACCCACCAACGCGCTGGCCGGCCTGCTCGCGGCGGGCATGCTGCTGCGCCGCCGGCGGGTGGCGTGACCGGCACGGTTATTTGCCGGGAATCCGGCTTTTGCAGTGGGCGGCGTCAGCCGGTGGTTGGCCTGTTTTCCTTGTGCCGTGTTTCCTTCGGTTGCATTTCAGTTAGCCCCGCTGCTGCTGTTGCGATAGCGTCTCGGTAGATGCAAGTTCTGCATTTTTTCTACTGCTAGTGCTTGCTATCCGGATGCGGCGAGGTGAACAATGATCCCGTGAGGGAGTAGGTTTCTCTCGGAATTCTTTTCCGCTCCACGGAAGCGTCCTCAACAAGCCGCAAGAGCCCGACCCACTCGTTCCCACTCGGGTTTGAAGCGCGCCCACCCTGCCATGGAACCGTTCATCCAGCTTGCCACCCCGCCGCCAGTCACGGACCTCCATGTCGAGGCCGCTGATCGCCTGAGCGAGGCGCTCGTCGAATCCGAAAACCGGATGCGCCGGCGCTTTGATCTCCTGTCCGAGGTGGTGTTTGAGACCGACCGTACCGGCTCCCTGATCTATCTCAACCAGGCATGGTTCCTGGCTTTGGGGCACGCGACTGCTGACTCCATCGGCAGGCCGCTCGTGGATTTCATCATGGAGGAGGATCAGCTGCTTTATGCGCGGATCCTGGCGGGTGCCACCTTGAGGACCGCTGGACAAACGGTCCGGTTGCGCCGCTCGGACGGGGGCTTCGCATGGATGGAGATCTCATTGAGTCCCCTTGATGACGGCGGCGTGGTGGGCGCCATGCATGACGTGACCTCACGCAAGCTGGCCGAGGACGAGCTTGCCAAGCTCTCGCTGGTCGCCAGTTATACCGAAAACCTCGTCGTGATCACCGATGCCGAGAGGCGCATCGAGTGGGTTAACCGCGCTTTCACGGTCCGGACCGGCTTCAGTCTGGAGGAAGTGATCGGGCGCAGACCTGGCGCATTCCTTCAAGGGGGGGATACCGATCCCGCGGCGGTGGCGCAAATCAGCGCGTCCCTCAGCGAAGGCTGCTCATTCAAGACGGAGCTGCTCAACTACACGCGCTGGGGGGAACCCTACTGGGTGTCGATGCAGATCACGCCGATCCGGGGGGCTGACGGTGAGATTCAGCGCTACATCGCCGTTCAGACGGATAGCACCGAACTTCATCAGACCGCCAAGGAGTTGGAATCCGCCAAGGAGCGGGCGGAGGCCGCCAACGAGGCCAAGACCCAGTTTCTCGCCACCATCAGCCATGAGATGCGGACCCCGCTCAACATCATTCTTGGTGCGACCGAACTCGCGCAGGAATCCGGCATCGAACCGGTGGATCTGGCGGCGCACCTCCGGCGCATCGATACCAACGCCGATGCTCTTCTGCGGCTCATCAGTGACATGCTCGACGTTTCGAAAATCGAGTCGGGCCGCTTTGATTTCGAACGGGTTGTCGTTCCGCTTCGCGCCTGCCTGAGTGCCACGGTCGCGCCGCTGGCCGAGCGGGCAGCCGCCAAGGGAGTCGAATTCAAGTTGATGTTCGACGATGGGCTCCCCTCGCGGATCATGAGTGATCCGGACCGGCTGCGGCAAATCGTGACGAACCTGGTTGAAAATGCCGTCAAGTTCACCGACCGCGGCAGCGTGCGTGTCGAGGTGACCCGACGCGAGCAGGAGCCTCGCGGTGGTGGCTGGTTCGAGATCCGCGTGGTCGATAGCGGTTGCGGGATCTCGCTGCACGAGCAGACGCGCATTTTCGGGAGGTTCGAACAGGCTGACAGCTCGACCACGCGGCGGAAGGGCGGGGTCGGCCTGGGCCTCAATATCGTCAAGTCGCTGGCGGAGGGGCTTGGCGGCCGGGTCAGTGTCCATAGCAACCCCGGCGAGGGCGCTGACTTCAGGGTGCGCCTGCCGCTCGAACCGGTGGCGGATGGTGAGCCGCAGGCAGCGTCACCAACCCCGCCGCCCCGGCCCGGACCGGTGGGCCTGCCCGCCAGGGAAGGGAAGGGCCCGTTCAAGGTGCTCATCGCCGAGGACTCCGATGCCAACTATGCGATTGCGGAAATTTTCCTGACGCGGGCCGGTTACGCCGTGTCGCGCGCCAGCGACGGGCTCCTCGCGGTCGAGGCTGCGGCCGGGGTCGATCTGATCCTGATGGACATCGAGATGCCGGAAATCGACGGTATGGAAGCCACCCGTCGCATCCGTGAAGCCGAGCGTCTGGCCTCGCGGCTGCCCGTGACGATCATCGCGCTCTCCGCCCACGGCGTGGCTGGCTACCGCGAAGCCTGCCTTGCCGCGGGCTGCAGCGGATTCCTCACGAAGCCGCTCCGGCCGCAGGCGCTCTGTGCCGCGGTGAGCGAGGCGCTCGAGGTGGGAGTGGTCCATGGTTAGGTCCATTCAATCCGGATCGGCCACGTCCGCTCGCTCGCGAACGGATTCCGAGATGTCTGTGAGCGGCTGCCCGCTTCTTCCGCTCAAGATCCATCGGGATCGCCCCGACCGCCCATGATTCGGAAAATCCGGGTGTTTCTGGTCGATGACGAGCCGCTGGCACGGGTCCACCTGGCGTCGCTGCTGGCCGCCCATCCGGAGGTCGAAGTCGTCGGTGAGGCGGGCGATGTCGAGACCGCCGCAGTGCTCTGTGCCCGTTTCCTCCCGGATGTTGTGTTTCTAGAGGTCCAGCTGCCAGGGGGCGATGGTTTCGAATTGTTGCCGCAGCTGGTCGGCAGGCCCGCGATTGTTTTTGTCACCGGATCCGGTCAGTTTGCCGTGC
>JBIHZT010000401.1:0-4341 GCA_044240265.1 Luteolibacter sp.
GGTCAGCCCGTCATCATCGTAGTCTACCGTGCCATTATGCGTCAAATTTCCAAAGATTTCGCGTTCCCAGCCATCCGGAAGTCCGTCGCCGTCGCTGTCTCCGCCGTGACTTGCCGCGTCCAGCGGATCGCTCATCTCCACTTCCACCTCAAACCAGTTGCTCACCCCGTCGCCGTCATAGTCCGCAGCCTGAGCCTCGGCCAGGTTCGCGATTCCCTTCGCGTCCACATAATGCAGCCGGACAAAGAATTTCTCTTCTCCCTGGGTGTTGATCCCGCAACTTTTCAGTCCGGTTCCGAATCCCATCAGCGGGGCATAATGCCAGTTGACCAGATCAAGGCTCCACTCAAGAAAGTAGGTCCGCAGGGTGGTGCCCGACCAATCGACGTTCCAAGTGCCGCTGGCTCCTTCGGTGAACGAAACCTGCGGCTGCGGTTCCGGGTTTGCTCCCAGCATGCCGGAGGTGCCGAAAAGGAGAATGCCGCAATGAACGAGTGATCGTTTCATGGCTGTGCCCCCCCTTCAAGTACCTGCACGCCTCTGGGCGATGGTCTCTCCCGTTTCCAAAATTGGATCGTCACGTCCTTGGGTTTGGGCGGGTTGGCGAGCAGGAAGGCTTTGCGTTCCTCGTGGGCTTTGATTCTGGCGAGATAGGCCTCCTCCATCCTCGCGCCTTCCACCCGATAGAGGTTGTGCATTCCTTCGACGAGTTCGATGGCCTCCTTGTCGGCGGTGTCACCTTCCGTGATGACGAATGCGGGGCCGGAGGTTGAAAGATCCGGAAGTTGAGGAATTTCAGGAACCTTGTATTCCCTGTCGTGTTCGGCGAGGAATTCAGCCCGTTGTTTGGTGTTCTCGTTGCCAAGCCCCATCAGGAGGCCGTATTGCCGGGTTTCGCCGTCCCCGCCTTTCACCTGATAGGTCGCAAAACCGCAGAAATGGTTGAAGTCGAGGTTGGACCAACCGCAGATCTCCTTCCTGTCACCGCCACCGTTGGGATAGCAGCGGAGATAGGTGCGGGAGTGGTCGTAAACTGTGGCGGAAACAAAGACGAGTTGGGTTTCCCTGTATTTCGCGCTGAACTCTGCCATCCGGGCGAGAACCGCGGGATCGTCCGGGGGGAGAGGTGGCAGTGGCGGCGGATCGGGCAGGCCGGGATCCTTGACGAGTTGAAAGGTGACGTTGATGTCACCCTCCGGGGCCGGAACATCCGGCATTTCCGGGGATTCGACGACATGGACCCGCTTGGTGTGGCTACGCAGCACCTCGAATTCCATCGGTTCCGGTTTTGGCATGGGCATGCCGGGTTTCCCGTCTGAGATATTTCCTGTGATTTGGGTCTCGGTGCCCGCCGCGAAGATCGCTTCTTGATCCGTTGCCGGAATTGCCTCCGATGGCTCTTGGGCGTTGGCGGGATTCACAGCGAGAAACGCAAATGAAAAAAGGACGGGAATTGGAATTTTCACGATGGCTGGAGGTTAGGAATCATCTGGTGCGAGTCAAGAAATGCGGAGTGAATTCGTCGTCACCTGATATCCGGACGGGCCGTGCCACCGGAATGACGTCTTCCTGAGGGCTGAATGTCCACTATCGGAAGGGTGCTGGTCTGCCAACGCAATTCCTCTGAAAGATTGCTCACACATGTGAGCCAATTGAGGGATTCGACGGGGTAGTCTGCCGCTTGCATGCGGAACAACCGCGATCAGAACATCATTGGCTCCCGCGTCCGAATCATCCGGAGCGGCAAGAATTGGACCCAGGCGGACCTCGCCCGGAAGTGCCAGCTGAAGGGTTTTGACATCAGCAGGACGGGGATTTCCCAGATAGAAAGCTTCTTCCGCCGTGTTACCGATCATGAAATGGTGTTGATCGCGAGAGCGCTCCGTGTCCCCGTGGCCGATTTGATTCCCAAGCGTCTCCCTCCTTGGGAAGGCCGGGGGCGCGGCGAAAACCCCGAAAGTGGGGACATTCCCGAGTGAAAGGTGTTCGGGCCGTGGTGCGGTGTTCATGACATTGATGCCAGCAGAACCGTGATGCCAGTGAGCAGGACTGCAAGTCCGTTCAGGACAAGGCCGGTCCATGCCTGCCCTTTCGGACCTTTGTTGAGGATGGAAACAAAACCCGCCACACCGCCCGCCAGATGGATCAGGATGCCTACCATGCCGCCAAGGATGGGCAGAATCAGCGATCCGTTGCCATTCTGGTATTGGAGGGACGCCATGAGCGACATGAAGGCAAATCCCGGAACCGTCAGCAGCGCAACACCCCCGAAAACGAGGGAGAGCGTAGCCGTGGTTTTGCTCCAGGAGGATTGACGGTTTGGGGCAATCGGGTGATCGGCGATGTTGTTTCCCCTCATGGAAAGGGGAATCGGCGGCGGTTCGTGATTCATGGCGGGTTGGTGATGGTTGGTTCCTCCGACGCCGCGGTCTGCAATGACTGGTCCCTCGGATGTTGTTGCCGAAAGGATGCGGGCCGGAGGAAATTCGGAAGCCGTGGCCGGGCAGGCTTATTGAAAATACGATTTCTGGTTTTCGCGGGCTTTGCCCTCGCGCTCGATGCGCTGGTTGCGCTGCATGTCTTCGAGCCTTTTGTTGGATTTCTGGAGTTCTTCGCGGATGGCTTTTAGTTCTGCGGAATCGTCTTTTTTGCAGGACGGCATGAGCAGGAATCCCGAAAGCAGAACGGCGATAGCGGCGGGTGATTTCATGACTTGAAGAACAGATTCGGGTTTTCAGCGGGATTTGCGCGGCATGGCTTCGAGGAGTCGGTCGAAGTGCTCGGATTCCTCTTTTCGTCTTTGCTCGTCGCTGACAGCGATTTTCGGGTGTTTTTCCGCAGCCTTGAGGTAATCCGGGGTTCCCCGGAGGAGGATGTCCGGTTTACTGGAAGCAGTGCCTTCCGGGTTGATCTTCAGGGTTTCGGCGGTGGCCCAGCCCGTCTGGTATTTCTCCATGTCATCGCCAGTCTCATTGGGTTTTTCCCAGTTCCATTTGACCTTGTCCGGGTTTTTTCCCCGCTTCATCGGGCCGTAGCGAACCTGGCAGTCAAAATACTGGTTTTTTTTCGCGCCCTTCCTGTCCAGTAGTTCGGTGACCATGTAAGCCGTGGTCTTTCCACCCTCATCTACAAGCTTAGGCACGGTGAAGGAGTATAGGTCGGTCTTTGCGGTCGCCTCATACACCGCGCGTACTTCGAACAAATCTTTGGAAACGCGCTTCACCGTGATTTGGGGTGGTGCCACGTCGAATGCTTCCGCCGGGTACTGTTGGGTTTTGCTGTAAACCCAGAGCTTCATCATTGAAGCGGAATCGGGGAGTTCCATCAGTTCGTCAAGGGCACCCGATGACAGGCTTTCGGGATTGCCGGAACTGGCGGAAGATTGGGAGGTTGCGGTTTTGTCGCACGCCGCCAGCAGGAAGCCGAACGCGAAGATCAGAAGCAGGGTGGATTTCATGGTTAGTGGGTGATTGGCGGTGTCAGGACGTTTTCCCAGTCCGGTTCATTGAGGGGGCATCCAATGGCAGCAGGCGGGAAATCAGTTCCGCCAACCTTTCAAGCAGGTGTTTGGGAATCAGCCTGCGAGGCCGATCCCCGAGCAGCCATTCGCACGCGATTTCCTCCGCGGAGGAGATCGGACCTGGAAGAACCGCAGGAGCGGGGTGGATCCGTCCAAGGCGTTCCGCCATGGTATGGACAGCGCGGATGGACCCATGTCTCAAATCCTCGTCACCGGGCAACCCGCCCTCCGTGGTTTCTTGTATTTCCTCCAGAATTTCCAGCACCAACGGCAGGCGTTTGAGGCTGCCATTGATGGTTCGGGCGACTTGTTCTCTTGGTGACATTGCTTGTCTGGGTTGATTTGGGGTGTCTGATTTCATTGTGTCAATTGACAAATTCAAAATGAGCGTGATTTCCGGTTGGGGTTACAATTAAGCTTCGCGAATGGCTTCCAAGGATGGTGACAGCGACGAAGTGGTGGCGGCGGTGCTGCTGATTCTGGCGGAGGCCCGCCGGGAACGGGAAGTCACCTTGGAACGGTTGTCGGAGTTGTCCGGAGTCGATCACGGGGTGATCAGCAGGGCCGAGCGGGGCTTGCGGATTCCGGGCATGGCGTCCATCAGGGACATCGCCGTGGCGTTGGGTTTCGATTTCGCCGAACTCGTGACGACGGCGGAAGGCAAGGTTCGGAAGAAACGGAAACCAAAACCAGACTGATTCCGTCACCGAAGTCACATCATCAAAGCGATGTACCTGCCGAAGTCCTGTTGATAGGGAGGTTCCATCCGGTCGAGCATTTCGGTCAGCTCCGAGGGCTGAGGTTTGATTTTCAAGCCGGAG
>JBIHZT010000402.1:0-4340 GCA_044240265.1 Luteolibacter sp.
GGCGGTGGGCGGGACGGGCGCGGCGGGGGCGGTGGATTCGCTGCCGGTATAGGTGACCCGATAGAGCGCGGCCTGGCTCCGGCGGCCGCCGGTGGTGAAGTACATGGCGCCGTCTTTTTTGCTGATGACGACATCGGTGAACGGCATGGGCTTGCCGGCGACGAATTCCTCTTTGGAGGATTTGAAACTGGCCCCGTCGGGTTCGTTGTGGATGGCCCACATGGTGCCGAAGGTCCAGTCGAGGGCGAAGAAGGCGCGCTGGTATTTCGCGGGGAATTTCGCGCCGGTGCCGAAGATCGAGCCGGTGGGCGAGCCGGGGCCGATGTCGACGGAAGCGGGCAGCGAATCAGCATAATAGGCGGGCCAGCGGCCGGAGCCCGAGCGCCAGCCGTAGTCGCCGCCGCTGACGACGTGGTTGATGCGGGTGGGCATGTACCAGGGATTTCCCATGTCCCACTCCATGTCGGAGTCGTAGGCGAAGAGTTCGCCGTTCGCATCGAAGGAGGCGTCGTATTGGTTGCGGAAGCCGCCAGCGAAGAGCTGGATGGATTTGCCCTCGGGGTCGGTTTTGCAAATGTAGCCGCCGGGGGCGAGGATGCCTTTGGCGTGACCGTTAGGATCCCACATGCGCGGGATGAGGTGGTCCTCGCCGGTGGCGACGAGGCGGTTGTCGGTGAGGTTTTTTAGAACCTCCGTGTGGTTGCCGTTGACGAAAAAGATGGATTTCCCGTCGGGGGAAAGCACGAGGCTGTGGACGCCGTGCTCGCCGCCGCCGTCGAGGGGGACGAGGTGCTCGGCCTTGTCGAACTGGTCGTCGCCGTCGGTGTCCCTCAAGCGCCAGATGCCTTTGCCTTTGAGCTCGTTGTTCATCAGATAGAGGCTGTCGAACGCGTAGAGCAGGCCGTGCGCACCTCCGATGATTAGGCCGCCTGGGCCTTTTGGCAGGACGAGCGACTCGACCTTGGCTTCGTCATCCGAGCCGCTGGCGGGCACGGTGACGCGGTAGAGTCCGCCGTATTGGTCGCCGGCGATGAGGCGGCCTTGCGGGTCCTCGGTGAGGCTGACCCATGAGCCTTCCTGCTCTTTGGGGACGCGGTATATGCGCTCCGCCTTGAAGCCGGGGAGAACCTGGATTTGAGTGGTATCCGGCAGGGAATCGGCATCCTCGGTTTTGGGAATGAGGGCTTTTCCCCACGGGTCATCGCCGTATTTCCCAACGACGACGGCGGGTTTGGATTCGCTGCTGCCGGTCTCGGAAGCGAGCCAGTCGGGGCCGGTCTCGATGAGGGACTCCTCACCGCCGCCGACGATTTTGAGGGTGATGGTGGCGACAAGCCCGGCGATGGCCCCGCTGTTTGTGGCATCAATGCGGATTTCGTTTTCGCCGGGTTTGAGGAAGTCGTTGAGTTTCGCCTTGGTGGGTTGATCCCAGTTCGGATTTTCCGCGACTTTCCGGCCGTTGATGAAGGCGGTGGCTCCGTTGTCGCAGGTAAAGTCGAGCCTGGCGGATCTGACCTCGCCGGAAACGTTGAAGGTCTTGCGGAAGGTGGCTTTGTCGCAGTCCTTGGCAGACTGGCTGGTCCAGATCCATTGCGGTTCGGCGTGGAGATCCAGGCAGGAAATGGCGAGGCCGAGCGGCAGGGCGAGACGGAGTAGCGAGGGATTCATGAATGCAGGTTTCATTGCGCCACCGCATGTTTCCAAGCGGATTGAGGACATGTGGGACCCGCTACGACGGGAAGCTCCGTCCTTTGTCAGAAAACTCCGCAGGTCACTTGAAATCGCTCGGCAGGGTGACGGAATTGCGATTGCCCCAGAAGCGGATCAGCGTGCGCTTGAAGGTTCCCTGGCCGCGCTCGGTGGTGAAGAGGAGACGGTTTCCGTATTTTTCGAGGTCCCACGAATCCGTTTCTCCGGCGGGTTTCCAATGGTGCCGCAGCATGATCTTGATGAAATAGTCGCGGTCATGGCCTGCGGGGGAATCGATGGTGAATTCCTCGAAATCACCGGGCTCGCGGGTGAGGGCCGGCCTCTCGGATCCGAGCAAAAGCCTGCGGTTCCTCGCCCAGGCGCGGAGGCGGGGCTGGAGGAATTTCACAGCTCGGAGCGCGAGCCGGGATTTCAAGGAATCGGATTTTCTATCCAGTCCGCGCAGTGGCAGCATGCGGTTGGTGATGGACTGATAGCCAGCAGCACCCATGGGGCCGTGATAAATGATGGAGTCCGCCATCACGCGGACCGGGCCGCCGCCGTAGATGAAGCCCTGCCATTTCGCGTCGCCATGCTTGGAGAAACGGGCGGGGTGCTTGGCTAACAACAGGCGCTCGGCCCGGCCGTAGCCTAGCTGCTGGCGGAGGAAGCGATCGATCGACGGCCGCCGGCGGTGCCAGACGAAGGCCCCCGGGACGAAGCCGAGGCGGAAGCCGGCGGCGCGCAGGCGCCAGCAGAAATCCACATCGTCACCCGCGGTGTGGAATTGGGAATCAAAGCCGCCGATGGCGTCGAAGGCGGCGCGGGTGACGGCGAGATTGCAGCCGGGCAGGTGCTCGGCCTCTTCGTCGTCGAGCATGACGTGGCTGGGGGCGCCGGGCGCGGCGCAAACGACGGCCTCCTCCCAGGTCCTAGGTTTCGGCGGTAAATTCGGTCCACCTGCCGCGGCGCAACCACCCTTTTGGAAAACCGGCCGCAGCCGGGCGATCCACTCGCAGTCCGGCTCGCAATCGTCGTCGGTGAAGGCCAGCACCTCGCCGCGCGCGATCGAGGCACCGGCGTTTCTCGCGGTGCTCAGGCCACCGGCTTCCAAGCGCATGACTTGCACCCACGGGAAATTTTTCTCCACGAAGTCCGCGGTGCCGTCCTCCGAGCCGTCGTCCACGACAATGGTCTCGAATCCGCCGCCGGTCATTTTCCCGATGGCGGTCAGGCAGTCGGCGATGCGGGAATTCCCGTTGCGGGTGCAGACGATGACGCTGAAGAAGGGGGTGTTGAGAGTTGAGGGTTGAGGGTTGAGAGAAAGATTTTGAAGCGCGAGTTTTGGGTTGCCGGCGCGGTCGTTGAGGCCGAAGTCCCAGTCGAGCACTTCGTGGCCGACCCACCAGCGGTCGCTCCAGGCGTAAACGGTCATGCCGGCGCATTCCAGATCGAGCGTGGCGCGGGTGGCCCAGCCGAGGATTTCCGCCTGGCGGTCGAGGCCGTTGCGTTGGGAATCGATACCGAACTCGGAGATGACCAGCGGCCGGTCGCCGGCGATATGGTGCAGCCGCTTCAGATAACTGCGGAACGCGGGCTCGGTTTCCAGATAGACGTTGAAGGCGGTGAAATCCGCGTTTTCCGGCTCCAGGTATTCGGTGCTCGGGTAGTTCGCGTAGGCGAAGAGCAGGTCTGGCGCGAGCTCCCGGCCGGTGGCGATGAGAGCCTCGATGGCCTCGCGCACTTTCACCGGGCCCATCCAGCGGACGAGGTCGGCGGGGATCTCGTTGCCGACGTAAATTCCCGCCAGCGCCGGATGATCGCCGGTTTCCTTGAGTTCGTTCGCCAGGGAAACGACCGCTGCCGAGTAGATGCCCGGACTGCGGAAGAAATCCGAGCTTTGATGCCAGACCAAGCCGCCGAAGACCTTCAAGCCGTGCTCCGCGGCGGCATCCAACAGCCGTCGGTCCGGCATTTCATACAGGCGGACGGCGTTGAATCCGGCCGCCACCATCTGTGAGAAATCCGCCGCGAACGACTCCGGCCAGCCACCGGGCAGCGGCCCGTAGGTGACCGCGTTCATCCGGACGCGACGATCCCCCGAGCGGAAGAATTTTCCATCCATTTGCCAGCGGTCGTTGGGTTTCTCACAGGTCACGAGCGGAATCTAAAGTCAGCGGGTGAAATTCCAAACTCCAAATCGCCGGGGACTTTTGAGGCGACGAAAAAGCCGGACAGGTTTCCCTGTCCGGCTTTGAACTGGTGGAAACAGGCAGGAATGCCTGTGTCACGGACGATTTACATCATGCCGCCCATTCCGCCCATGCCGCCGTGGTCGTGACCACCGCCGCCGCCGCCGGCTGCTTCCTTGGAAGGAAGGTCGGTGATGAGGCACTCGGTGGTGAGCAGGAGTCCGGAGATGGACGCTGCGTTTTGGAGCGCGGTGCGGGTGACCTTGGTCGGGTCGACCACGCCGGAAGCGATGAGGTCTTCGAACTTGTCAGTTGCAACGTTGTAGCCTTCGCCGCCTTTGCCGTTTTTCACGTGCTCGACGATGAGGGCTGCTTCGCGGCCGGCGTTTGCAACGAGCTGGCGAAGCGGTGCTTCGACGGCGCGGGAAACGATGCCGGCGCCGGTCTTCTCGTCGCCGG
>JBIHZT010000403.1:0-4339 GCA_044240265.1 Luteolibacter sp.
CGGTGAGCAGGGATTTAAGTTCGGAGAGATTCATGATTTGAGGGATTTGGGGCCGGGGCAGCAGCTGGTTTCGCGGATGGCAAGGCGGGCGCGGGCGCGGGCGGCGTCGGATTTCAGGACGGCGTCGTCCGACTCGAAGAATTTATCCAATATCCCGACGAGCTCGCGGTAGTTCGGCCCGATGCGGAAATAAGTCCATTTCTCGCACTTCTCGCTCTCCAACAGACCGGCCTTGCGGATGACCTGCACGTGGCTGGAAACCGAGGATTGCGGCATTTCGAGGATGTCCGCGAGTTCGCAAACGCAGAGCGCGTCCTCCCGCACGAGGCGGATGATGCGCCAGCGGGTGGGATCCGCGAGGGCGCGGGAAAATGTTACGATGTTGTTCGTCACGAAAAATATCGTAACGATTATATTCGTTGTGACAAGGCCTGAATCAGCTCATGACGATTGCACGGCATCCGGGCGACGGCGAGTGGAGTGGGTGCGGTCTGCTTCAGTCGATGTTCGTGGCCTTGCCGGTTCAGATTTTGTCACTTCGCGGCGCTGGTGCGATTCGAAGTGGACCCGCCGCCGGACTCCGTCGATGCTCGCGGCATGAAGAAGAGCTTGGCAGGGATGCGAATCGCGGCGGCGGTCGCCAGCGGCTTGATGGTGGCCGGACTTTTCCCACCGTTTCAGTTTTCCGCGATGGTGTGGGTGGCGATGATTCCACTGCTGTGGGCGATTTGGTCGTTGGAGGGGAGGCGCGCCGGGTGGAAGGGGTTTGGAATCGGATTTCTGGCGGGAGCGGTGAGTTGTTTGATCCAGTTCAACTGGCTCTCGACGGTGTCGTGGTTAGGGGCGGTGCTGTTGCCGCTCTATCTGGCGCTTTACTGGGGCGCGTTCGGGGCCTTTGCAGCTACGCTCGGGAAGCCGGGGAAAGCCGGAGGGCTGGGGGCTAACCTGCGGGTGGCCTTCTGTAATGCCGCGGCGTGGACGGGGCTGGAATGGCTGCGCGGGTGGTTGTTTACCGGTTTCAGTTGGAATCCGCTGGGCGTGGCGTTTCACGAACTGCGGGTGATCGCGCAGGGGGCGGATATTTTCGGGGTGCTCGGATTGTCATTCATCGTGATGTTTTTCCAAGCGGTGGTGGTGCAAACCGCGCTGGGAAAGTTCCGGAACCGCTGGGCGTTCCGGATCGCCGCACTGTGCGTGATGGCGCTTTATGCCTACGGGAAATACCGGATTTCCCTGGAGCGGCGGGTGGAATCGGTGCCGCTCAAGACCTTGCTGGTGCAGATCAATATCCCGCAAGATGCCGCGCAGGTGCTGTGGACGGATCTGGAAATCCACCAAGCTTACGAAGACGAGACCTTGGATGCGCTCGATGCCATGAAGTTACCGGGCGGTGGGCTTTCCCCACAATGGCCGGACTGGGTGATGTGGCCGGAGTGCGCGCTCACCGGCCGGATTCTCCGCACCAATGACGGCGGCTGGGGCACCTGGCAGATCAACCACGACACCATCGACCAAGTCCGCAAGGCGGGGCCGTTTTCGCTGATTTATGGCGTGAACGAGCTTGAAGCGGAAAAAACGGCCGAGGGCCTGGTGATGAAGCAGAAGGGCCGGGCTTATAATTCCATCGCCGTGATGTCGCCCGAGGACGAGCTCCAGACTTACCGCAAACGGCATCTGGTGATTTTCGGCGAGACGATCCCGTTTGTGGACTCATTGCCGTTTCTCAAGGAAATTTACGAGCAGCAATCCGGCATGCAGTTCGGCGGCTCGTTCACGCCGGGGGATTCACTGGAGCCGCTGCCGATTCTTGCCGGAAAGACGGTGATCGGCGCGATCCCGACCGTGTGCTTCGAGGACTCCGTCTCCCGGTTGACGCGGAAATTCACCCGGCCGGGTCCCCAAGTGATCATTAACGTCACCAACGACGGCTGGTTCAAGCAGTCCCCTGCCGCGGCCCAGCATTTCGCGAACGCGAGGTTCCGCGCCATCGAGCTGCGGCGGCCGATGCTGCGCTGCGCGAACAGCGGCGTCAGCGCGGCGGTGGACACCACTGGTTCCACCGCGGAGGATCCGGATTTCTGGAAACGGCAGGTGCTGACGGATGGCGGCGGCAGCCATTTCACCCGCGGATCGCTGCTTACTTATTTGAAAATCCCGCTGCGCCCGTCGTTCTCATTGTATGAGAAAATCGGCGATCTGGGGATCCTGACGGTGGTCGTGAGCGGTCTGATTCTGGCGGTTTTCTACCGGGAAAAAGCCCCGGAGGTAGGAAGTGAATCATGCTGAGAGGTCTTTTTTGCTTGCGAAAGAATCCCCGTTTGGTTGGGTCTCCGGGATTTCTTTCAACAAATCGGCATAAAATCCGCTTTTCCCTATTTCAAGAATTTTCCCGATTGCCTATGCTTTTCCCTGAGAAAACCCTTCTCCCATCTGCCACCGACCGCCGCAAGGTGATCGGAACTCTAGGCCTCGCCGGCCTGGGAATGCTGGTTTCTTCAAACAGCGCCAGCGCGTTCACCGGCGGAGCCGCTCCCAAGGTCACCGTCAATACCCAGGCCCGCACCGCCAATGCCAAGGCCCATCAAACGCTCGATTTCCGTGAGCTCCCGGAGGAATGGATCCACCGCGAGGCGGCCCTGCTTCCCGAGTACAGCCGCTATCTTTCCCGCCTGAACCTCAAATCGATCTGCCCCAAGCAGGTCATCGAGGCCCACGCCAAGTCCAAGGGCCCCATCTGGAACAGTCTGCCGCCCAAGCAGTGGTGGACGCGCATGGGTTACACGCTGCGTGTCGCCGACCGCATCGCCCTGGAAATGAACGTCAGCCAAGTCGAAATTATTTCCGCCTACCGCTCGCCGGCCTACAACGCAAATTGCGAGGGTGCCAAAGCCCGCTCATGGCACCAGGCGAACGTCGCTGTGGACATGAAATTCCCGGTGCGCGCCTCACTCGTCACCTCCACCGCCCGGAATCTCCGGACCCGCGGTTTGTTCAAGGGCGGCGTCGGCGGCTACTGGGACTTCACCCACATCGACTCCCGCGGGGAGAACATGGATTGGTAAAAAATCCAACGGTCAGCCCAGCGCGGCGACCACTTTTTCCACCGGCAGCCCCATCACGTTTTCAAAGCTGCCGCGGATTTCGGCGACGATGAGCTCGCCGGATTCCTGGATCCCGTAGGCACCCGCCTTGTCCAGGGGATTCACGAGCGAGAAATATTCCTCGATGGCCGCGTCATCGAGAGACAGGAAAGTGACTTCCGTGGTGTCATGGAAAATGTTCATTTCTCCGCCCGGGTAAATGACGCAGACGCCGGTGCAGACCCGGTGCGTCCTCGCGGAGAGCCGCCGCAGCATCGCCCGGGCGTCGTCCAGATCCACCGGCTTGCCCAGCGGCATGTCGTCGATGAAGACCAGAGTGTCCGAGCCGATGACCGTATCATCCGGCCGCAGCGCCGCCACGGCGGCGGCTTTCAAAGTGGCGTTGTGCTCGCACAGCGCGTCCGGCTTCATCGTGGAATCATGGATTTCCTCGGCGGGAGAGGCCACGACCTCGAAGACCACGCCCGCGCGTTCCAGCAATTCACGGCGGCGGGGCGAGGTCGAGGCGAGCACGATGGGCATGCGCGTGAATGGCGGGAAAGCCACCGCAAATCAAGCCGCGGCTCGCGCCAATTGTTGATCCCGCCGCCGTCGAACTTCTGGACAATCAGGGGCCTTTCTGAATTCTATCCATCATGATCCACCCGACGCTCCACATCCTCGCCGAGCGCTATCCCACCGTCTCGTCCGCCGCTTCGGAAGTCGCCGCGCTGCGTGCGAAAAAGGAGCTGCCGAAAGGCGTGATCCATGTGATTTCCGACGTCCACGGCGAGAGTCAGAAGCTTCGCCACGTCATCAACAACGCCAGCGGCCGTCTGCGCCCATTGGTGATGGAACTTTTTGGAAAAACCCTTTCGCGCGCGGATTTCCAGGAGTTCATCAACGTGCTCTACTACCCGGCCGAAGTCATCCGTTTGAAAAAACCCGGACTGCTCGCGGATCCCGCACTCCGCGGGACTTGGGTGAAAACCACGCTTGAAAACCAGTTCACCGTCATCCGCGCGCTCATCCGCACCCGCCGCCGCAAGGATGTGAAGGCCCTCGCCCCCAAGGAGCAGCGCGAGCTCTTCGAAGCCCTGCTCAACCACCCCGCCGGCGGCCACGATCCGGCGATGATCGATGTCCAGCTCCGCGAAATCATCGCGCTCGACCTCGACTTCGACCTCATCCGCAGCGCCTCGCGTTTCATCCGGAACCTCACCGTGGAGGAGCTCATCGTCGCCGGCGATCTCGGTGAC
>JBIHZT010000405.1:0-4324 GCA_044240265.1 Luteolibacter sp.
CCACGTTGGCTACATCGCTTATCTCTACCCAGGTTCCAACCTGAACAACTTCGATGATTCCGGAGAAGTTTACTTCAGCCTCTCCCACGACTTCGGTTTCGTGAACGCTTACGCCACTTACTTCTGGGATGTCGAAGGTGCGGACAACGATGGTTACTCCGAACTCGGCCTGAGCCGTAGCTTCGAGCTCAACCAGTGCCTCAACCTGAACCTTTCCACCAACGTGGGTTACCTCATCGAACAAGGTGACTTCACCGCATGGACGAGCAAGGTTTCACTTGATTGGGGATTTGCAGGCCAAGCCAAGCTTTCGCCATTCGTCGCTTGCTCCGTCGCTCTGAGCGACGAGCCTGCCACCGCATATGACGGCTCCGGCAACGAGCTGCTCGGCGGCGCGATGATCAGCGTCGGCTTCTAAGCCAACTGCAAGTCATCTGACTTGAACAATCTGAAGGGCGGTTGCGAAAGCAACCGCCCTTTTTCGTGTGCCGGAGCAATTAGAAGCGATTCCGGCTTGGAAATCCCGACATCCCGCCAAACACTACGCCCATGTTCCTTGGCCTCGACTCCTCCACCCAATCCCTCACCGCCGTCCTAATCCATCCAGCGTCAGGCGAAATCACCTGCCAGCTTTCCGTCAATTTCGGTGCGGACCTCCCCCACTATCAGTCACCCAGCGGGTTCATCCCCGGTGGAACCGGCGGACAAGTCCACGCAAACCCGTTGATGTGGCTGGAGGCTCTTGACCTGCTTTTCAGCCGACTTTCCGCCACCACGGACCTCTCGAAAGTGAAACTGATTGCCGGCTCCGGCCAGCAACACGGTTCGGTTTATCTGGATTCCTCATTCAACACTCGCCTCGCCGCGCTCGACAGCGCGCTTGGACTCGCGCCCCAGATCGCCCCCGCCCTCACTCGTGCGACCGCGCCGATCTGGATGGACACCTCGACCGGTGCCGAATGCGCCGAAATTACCGCAACGGTGGGCGGTGCCGAAGAAGTCTGCCGCCGCAGCGGTTCGATCGCCATCGAGCGGTTCACCGGCCCGCAAATCCGCCGGTTCTATAAATCCGATCCGGACGCCTACGAGCGGACCAGCCACATCCACCTGGTGAGCTCGTTCATCGCCTCGGTGATTTCCGGAAAATCCGTTCCGATGGATTTCGGCGATGCCGCCGGCATGAATCTTCTCAACCTTTCCAAGCTCGACTGGGATACGGAGCTGCTGGCCGCGACCGCGCCCAATCTCGGAGCGAAATTAGCGACCCCGGCTCCGGCGACCGCCGTGCAAGGCCCGGTCAGCTCCTATTTCACGACGAAATACGGTCTCCCGGAAACTTGCCGCACCGCCCTTTTCACCGGAGACAATCCGGCATCCCTGGTTGGTATGGGTGCGACCACCCCGGGGAACGCGGTGATCTCGCTCGGCACCAGTGACACTTTCTTCGCCGCCATGCCGGGCCCCAAAACCGACCCGAACGGCTTCGGCCACGTTTTTGGGAATCCAGCGGGCGGCTTCATGTCGCTGATCTGTTTCCGCAACGGTTCCCTAGCCCGCGAAGCGTTGCGGGACAAGTTGGGCTTGAATTGGACGGCATTTGATCGCGAGGCACTTGCAACTACAGCATCTTCGGCGGGTAGCAACCTGATGCTACCGTTTTTCGGCCCGGAAATCACGCCCCGACACGATTTCACCGGGCCGGTGTTGCAAGGTTCCGAAGAATTTGAATCCGGAAGCGAACCCGCGCTGCAAGTCCGGGCACTGCTGGAGGGCCAGTTCCTGAACATGCGTCTGCACTCGCAGTGGATGGGCGTGAAAACCGAGCGCATCCGACTGACCGGCGGGGCATCGAAAAACAACGGAATCGCCCAGCTCGTGGCCGATATTTTCCAAGCCCCCGTCGAGCGGCTCGATGTCTCGAACTCCGCCGCCCTGGGTGCCGCGCTCATCGCCGCTGCGGCGGATGGTCACGACCTGCCCGCACTCCAGGAAATTTTCTGCCAGACATCCCCCGGCTCGTCACTCCAGCCCGCCCCCGCGCTCGGCAAAACCTATGACGAGGCGCTTGGCCGCTTCCAGACACTCCTCGACGCCAGCCGTTGAGAATAAATCCTGTCGAAAGTTTGACCCGACTTAATATCAGAACTAAACACCCGCGCGATGATTGACCAATACGCCAACCGATTTGTGTGCGACCTCGTGGCCTACGAGCCCGGAAAACCGATTGATGAAACCGCCCGCGAGATCGGGCTGGATCCCTCGCAAATCGTCAAGGTCGCTTCAAATGAAAATCCGCTCGGTCCCTCCCCGCTGGCGAAGACCGCCATGCGCGAGGCACTCGAGGAGTCCCACATCTATCCGGACGGCGGCGGCTACCGGCTCCGCACCGCCATCGCCGAATCGTTCGGGATGGACCTCGCGAACGTGGTGCTCGGCAACGGCTCCAACGAAATCATCGAGCTGCTCTGCCACACGTTCCTGAACCGCGATGCGGAACTCATCGCCGCGGAACACGCCTTCGTCGTTTACAAGCTGATGGCCACCCTCTTCGGCGCGAAATATGTCGAAGTGCCGGATCCGGGGTTCATCCACGACCTCGATGCGATGGCAGCCGCCATCACCGACAAGACGCGGCTCGTCTTCATCGCCAATCCGAACAACCCCACCGGCACCATGGTGGACCAAGCCGCGATCGACCGCTTCATGGCCAAGGTCCCGGGCCATGTGATCGTCGTGTTCGATGAAGCTTATTACGAGTTCCCCGATGCGCCGCCGGACACGCTCAAGTATGTCCGCGAGGGACGGAATGTCTGCGTGTTGCGGACTTTTTCCAAAATCCACGGCCTCGCCGCCCTGCGCGTCGGCTACGGGCTGGCGTCCAAAAACGTCGCCAGCCTGCTGCAAAAAGCCCGCCAGCCCTTCAATGTGAATGCCATCGGCCAAGCCGGCGCCCTCGCCGCCTTGGCCGATGCGGACCACATCGCGAAAACCCGCGCCGTGAATCGGGCCGGTATGGCCTTTTATGAAAAGGAGCTTGCCGCACGAGGACTGGAATACGTGCCGAGCTACGCGAATTTCCTGTTGGTCAGAACTGGCGAGGGCGACCGGGTGTTCCGCGACATGCTCAAGCAGGGCGTCATTGTCCGTGCGATGAGCAGCTACAAGCTGCCCGACTGGATCCGAATTTCCATCGGCACCGGCCCGCAAAACCAGCGCTGCCTGGAAGTTCTGGATTCCGTGCTAGCGGCGGCTGTTTGAAGTTGGCCGACCCGCCATTTGACATAACGATTTTGAGTTCCTAGCTTCTTGCCTGTTCGAAATATCGATATGTCAGACATCAAGATTCCTGCCAATCAAAGGGAATTCCGCTGCACTCACTGCGACGGAAAAATCCTGATCCCAGTGGATCTGCCCCCCACCACGGGGCCGTGTCCGCATTGTGGTGGAGTCATCACATCGCCCGCCCACGAGCCGCCGGCAGCTCCGGTCACGGCCTTTCAAATTCCGCCGGCACCCGTCGTCACGCCACCTCCTCCTGTCGTCCAGCCACCGGCCCCGGCGGTCGTTGAAATCAAGCCACCGCCTCCCCCGCCGGAAATCCCGGCGACACCACACCCGCTGGCAAAAAAAGAGGCCCCGAAAGTCGAACAGCCGCCTTCAACCAAAATCCCCGCGCCCAAGGTCCCCAAAACGGAAAAACCCAAACGCAGCGGTCTGATCCCAGCGCTGCTCGTTCTCCTGCTTCTGGGCCTCATCGGCGGTGGTGTCGCCTATTTCGCCTCGAAGGAACTGCGCAAACAAATCGAGCCACCCGCCGTGAAGGTCACCGCCGGCGATCCGGCAGTCCACGAGGCGAACTACATCCGCATCGGCTGGCAGAAGGACGCCTATCAACTCCTGCACGGTTACATGGCCGCCACCGACACCCAGGGGAAAGTGCCGTTCATCCTCAGGGGTGAACAACTCGCCCCGAAGATCGAGGAATTCTACGGCGGCGGCGTGATTGTCGATTCCGACACGCCGGCGGAGGCGTTTTCCATCTACGAACTCTCCGAAGAAGACCGGAAACGCGGACTTTTCATGATGATTTACGACCAACCGCCGCAATTCGACATGAAGGAGTTCTTCCGTCCACTTGCCAGTCTGGAAGTCCAATACGGAGTGGATGAGGCGGACCTGCTGCTCAGCACGCTGGCCCGCGTCGGGAACTTCGCCATGGAGCCGCTGCGGGTGCACGCGTTTTTCAAGCGCACCCCGGGAGGTCTCAAGCTCGACTGGGAAATCTTCGCCCAGACCAAGTACCGGACGCTCCAGAGCTTTGCGG
>JBIHZT010000406.1:0-4323 GCA_044240265.1 Luteolibacter sp.
ACCGACTTGGAGTAAATTATGAAATATTTCTACTTCAGTCTATAAACATTAGCTTTCGGAATACGATCAACTCGACTTGCACAGGAGTGGAACCCGCTTCGGCAAACAACGCGTGTGATGGGAAACAAGGAATAACAAAAGATCCGATCTCAACACAGAACCTTCTCGGCTGAGATATCCCATCTTAGTTCGTCGACGGCCACGCCAAGGGCGTGGCCGGAATAGAAATCAGTTGAGGATTTAAGTCTCGCTGATCACAAACTAGCGGGAGATCAACAACAGATTTTCCTTCAGTTAAAAACTAATCCTCGAAAAATGGAGCGAAACATGCCCCTAAGATCCGGTGGCGCCCAGATTACAGTTGAATGGGGTTATGATCTGCATGACATCATCCTAACTCCACGTAACTGGTCACGAGTTAAACGCGGTTTTTCTTTGAGGATTAGATCACCCGGATTTTCGGAGGACGGGTTTCAATGGGAATATTGGAGTTTCTCCGGTGGTCTAAATGGAAACCTTATCGTCGAGTACGGTAACGATGGTGGAACGGGTTTTATTGGAAAAATTAGTGATGCTTCGATTGAAGAGATGACCTAAAGAATAAAAAATTTATTTCCATTATATTTAATTCATTAAATTATGAACTTGCTCTCCTTCGATGAAAGTTATTCAATTCGGTACCAAACATATCTCAATCCTCCTCCATCAGTGGGGCTTCTTGCGTTAAACACTATCAGAAATTCCCCCCACTTTTTCGGTTCGACCAGTAAATTATTGCTGCTCTAGGTAGGATTCGTTGTGCTCCATACTTCGCATCTCCTCTATCATTCCTAGCGAAAGAAGTATCTCATTTTTGGAGAACAAAGTTATAAACATCTAGCGTGTGCTTATCGAAGCAGCAAAAAACTATGTTGATTGAGAATGCATTGATTGCAACCTGGGCCTCCTCCACCGCTATCTCAGTAGCCTCTTTAATAGGAAACTGATAAATCCCAGTACCGAGCGCCGGAATTGCGATGCTCGAAAGGTTACGTTCACCAGCGATGCGAAAGATCGACTTATAGCATCTCCGCAAAAGTGCGGCCTCGTTCCTTGTGCCGTCCCAATACTTTGGCCCGACTGCATGAATTACATATTTTGCAGGAAGCCTGTAGCCCTGCGTAATTTTCGCCTCGCCCGTAGGGCACCCACTAAGTGTTATGCACTCCGCTTCTAGCTCCGGGCCTGCAGCCATATGAATGGCTCCGCAGACCCCACCCCCGGCTAGGAGACTAGCATTAGCCGCATTAACGATAGCCTCTGCTGGTATGGTGGTGATGTCACCCAACACGAGTTTGATTGCTCCGAGCGCCATCTCAAGTCACCTTCGGCTGATCTTCTCAAATACAATGTAGGCTCGTTTCCCAGGCGCCGAAAGCGCCACACGTCAATAATTGTCGCCCTAGCCCACGGCAGATATTTAGCGGCGATCATATATAAAGGGTCGTTGACGGTGCTACCCGTCTTCGTGCCCCCACTCACCTCGATGCGGGCTGAGCTGCGCCTCACAGAATATCGAAAATGATGGCTATGAACAAAATGTAATAGATGTCCCAATCTATGAGGTTTCACGATACATTTCAAGAAACAGAATGAATTGAGTCATCTAGAAAAGGTGTTGCTGACCTATTTCACTTGCAGCTCACGGAAGGCAGTGGCTCTTGGAGAGTGGACATAGAAATTTGTCACGCTCTGATGCAACTTGGATCGCTGTCATGCAGAAATATTTTAATCGAGCGAGGTTTGGTCACGACCGCGCTCCTGAACGTCCATTCCATGAACGCGTTAGACGCTCCTCGATGTCTCTTCTAGCCACTACCTTGGTCCAGACCTCCCAGCCCTTATCCTCATCGTCGATGCTCAGGAAATCCCCGTAACGTAGGCTGAACACATCAGCAGGGCTTTCTGGCTTGGTGAAGCCCTTCAGTTCCTCTTCGACACGCTCTATGTCTTCGATCCAGTCGTCTTCAATCGTATCAGGAAGGGAGCCCAGAATATCGTACCGATCCTGCATCCGCTCGGAGAGGCGCTGATAGACTTTTTCGTCGATCGTCCCAGCGTAGACCAAATTTGCCATATCGACCTCACGGCGCTGCTGGCCGTATCGTTTGATCCGGCCGATCCGCTGCTCCAACCGGGACGGGTTCCAAGGCAGATCCACGTTGATTAGCGTACCTAGGGTCTGAAGGTTGAGCCCTTCACAAGCAGCATCGGTCGCGCAAACAACCCTAAGCTTGCGCTCCTTCACACCGCGCTTGATGTCTTCACGATCGATCGATCGCCATTCCCCGCCTAAGAGGATGCCGGACTTGCCGACCCCCGCATAGACGGCCACCGGCTCGGACGGATGGGTCGCGCTGATCAGTTCACCAACCCAACGGGCCGTATCGTAATACTGCGAGAAGATTATGCAGCCGAGCGTGAGCCACCCCTCCTGGTTAAGGTAATGCAGCACCGCGCGCCCTTTCGGGTCCTCCTGGCGTGCCGAGGTAAGGATCGTGAGGACGCGTTCAAGATGTATGGCCTCCACATCAACTGCAGCGGCGTAGGCCTCGGCTCCCATCTCTTCGATCGCTTCAAGCAGATCAGGATCCTCGGCCTCTTCCAAAAGGATACCGTCACGGCGACGCGCCAGCATTGCCGTGGCAGTCGACATCCCGGCCGCAACGGAGGAGCAGATCCGTTGCATCATCAGGTTGCCGAGAAAACCCGTACCAGCCTGGCGTGCCTTCATCGCCTTAGTGAAAAGGCGCACTTCCTCATATGCCTGATCATAGAAATGAGGGGTTCGTACTGCACTGCGTTCAAAAACGCCCGGAGCCGCTCCTGGGCGCGGATGGATATTTACCGCAATTCGGTCCATCAGACCTGCGTCCTCCAACGTCTTGCGTCTGCGCAATACCACGTGCCGCCCGAGCGGGTTGTGGTAACGCAAGAACGGAAGGCGCCTGCTGATCTCTCCGATTTGGAGGACTTCTTCGAGAGCCTCTCGAGTAAAGTCATCCAGACTGGATACTCCTTTATCTGTGAAAAAAGAGTCATCCGGGACACGGAGGTCGTCGCGAATATCACGAAACACAGGAGCCTCCCGCGCATTCGGAAGCGGCGACCGGAGCCAGGGCCAAGCGGACTCCGGATCAGTCAGTGTTATCTTCCCAGAAATCAGATCGAGCGCCTGTTCCGGGTCCCACCAGCGAGACGCGCTAGGCCGGCCGAGGACGTGATCGTTCTGATAGGCGAGAAGCCGGAGCAAGTCCCAGATTTCGTCCCGGTTCGTCTGGATCGGGGTAGCGGTGCCAATCACCAAGTGTCGTGTACGGCCTGCAAGCTTCTCCATCGCTCTGTAAAGCTTGCCCGGTTCGGGCTCTTCAAAACCGATCCCCCGGCGAACTCGCGCCTTGTGCCCTTCATCTAACGCGATCATCCCATATGTGCCCCGCATCAACGCTTGGGCCTCGGGGCCGCCCTTCACAAGAAGGCCTGTGGAGACGATCCCGATCTGCCCTGGACAGCGCAGCACGTCCTCGGGGTCACGGGACCTGTAAAGATGACCCTGATGATTGAGCCACCCCTTCTGAGGAGCACGGGCCCAGACGCATGCGGGTAGCCCCAGCTTATCCCATAATTCCATCTGCCACTGGAGGGTCAGGGTAGCAGGGCAGAGGATGAGAAAAGGGCCATGGCCCATTAGGACGGCGAGCGCGCCGGTCGCCGCCATAGAGAGAGTTTTACCAACCCCCACTTCATCGGCGAGTAGAAGTCGGGCCGCCCCGTACTTCTGGTCATGCTCGACGAAGATCTTTACGAATGCCTTCTGCCAAGGGGCAAGCCCTTCACCGCGACGCACAAGCGGGCTCTCGACCATAACAGATTTCGCGAGCCCCACCGGGTCAGCGCGCATAGCCTCGATCTGGACTTCCACCTTATCGGCGGTCCGACCAATCTCGTCGATCACCGCTTGGGACAGGGGCACCCCCTTCTTCCAAAGCCAGTCGAACTCAGATCGGACCCACGCGGCCGCCTCAGCGGACGGATCTTCCCAAACCATCTCATAGGATTGAGCCCAGCCATTCGCGGTCTCGTTTATCGAGCCGATGAAGCTGGACGTGGTTCCGTCCGGACGGGTAATCACCCCCGCCTTCCCGTGCAGGAATGGTGCGTTGTCGCGCGAGACGACGCGTATCTCCACGTTTCCGGCGGTCAGGAGCTGGTGTAGGCGACGCCAGCGCGGCCGCTCCAAGAGCGCGTCGATCTCGTCCCCCTGTTCATGCCAGCGCCCAATCT
>JBIHZT010000407.1:0-4310 GCA_044240265.1 Luteolibacter sp.
GGTCGGCGCGCTGACCTCCAACGACTTCCGCTTCCAGATGCGCGTCTGGTTCCTCAAGGAAACCCCGAGCATCGACGTGAACTGCGGCACCGGCACCAACATCACCATCTGGACCCGCGAAAACAAAATCCACCGCATCACCCCGCGCCTGAACGACGAGGTGAACTCCGCTTGGATGCCCGATTCCCACCGCCTGAATTTCCACTATATCGATAGCGAGTCCCGCCTGACCGAGCCGCTCGTCAAAAGCGGAGCCAGTCACCGCCCGGAAACCTGGAGCCAGGCGCTCGCCTCCGCCGCCGCCAAAATCAAAGCGTTCCCCGCAGCGCAGACCGCCATCATCGCCTCCGGCCGCATGACCAACGAGGAACTCTTCCTCACCCGCGCCCTCGCTGCGGAAATCGGCACCAGTCAAATCTCGCTCGTCCCCCGCTTCGCCGAAGCCGACGCCCTGCTCATCGCCGCCGACCGCAACCCGAACACCACCGGCGCCAAGCTGGTCCTCGGAACCGATGACCCGTTCGCAAATCTGAATTCCATCCGCGACGGCGTCCGCAACGGCTCGATCAAATCCCTCGTCGTCATTGGCGAAGACCTCGTCACCGACGCCGGCTTCACCGCGGAGGACCTTGGAAAACTCGATTTCCTCCTGCAAACCAGCGTGCTCGCCAATCCCACCGCCGAGCAAGCGCACATCGTTCTACCCTCCGCCGCCTTCGCCGAAAAGCGCGGCTCCATGGTCAACCTCTCCGGCCGCCTCCAGCGCCTCAACCGCGCGGTCGAGCCGCAAGGCCAAGCCCACGATGATTGGGAAATCCTCCGCGACCTGCTTCTCGCCATCTCCGGCGGGAAAAATGAAGCTCATCAGATCGAGGACATCTTCAAGGCTCTCGCCGAAAACGTCCCCGCCTTCAAAGGCCTCACACTTTCGAAAATCGGCCATCAAGGCACGCCAATCGCTGACACCGGTTACCAAATCCCGCTTCTCGCCAACGAACGCGCCCGGAAGGCGGCGGGGTTGATTAATGGCTGATTTTCCAACTTTCAATTCACAGCTCCCCATGCCGGAACTCCTTTTTCAAATCGCTATCATCGTCGCAAAGATCGTCGTGCTCACCTTCATGGTGGTCTTGCCGCTGGTCCCCGTCTCCGTTTACTTCGAGCGCCGCTTCTCCGCCGTCATCCAGGACCGCGTCGGACCTAACCGCGTCGGCATCCCGCTGACCTTGCTCGGCTTCAAAAAGGACTTCCACCTCTTCGGCCTGATCCAGCCGATCGCCGACGGTTTGAAGCTTTTCCTCAAGGAAGACTTCACTCCCGCCCACGTCCGCAAGGCGTTCTACTGGATGGCACCCGCGCTCACCGTCGTCCCCGCGCTCATCACCGTTTGCGTGGTCCCGTTCGGCTCGCCCATCAGCATCTTCGGCCACACTGAAAAACTCGTCATCGCGGACCTCGACATCGGCCCGTTGTTTGTTTTCTCGGTAGCATCTCTATCTGTTTATGGCATCACCCTCGCCGGCTGGTCTTCCAACTCGAAGTTCCCGTTCATCGGCGGCGTCCGCTCCACGGCGCAGATGATTTCCTACGAAATCGCCCTCGGCCTCTCCATCATCCCGGTGCTGATGTATTACGGCGACCTCAACCTCAGCACCATCGTCCAACAGCAAGCGGACCACGGTTGGCTGCTCCTTCCGCTCTGGGGCCACGACGCGGACCACACCTTCGTCAGCAAGCTGCTCTTCTGGTTCCCCGCCGCCATCGCATTCCTGATTTTCACCATCTCCATCTTCGCGGAGACCAACCGCATGCCCTTCGACCTTCCCGAGTGCGAAACCGAACTCGTCGGCGGCTATCACACCGAATATTCCTCGATGAAATTCGCCATGTTCTTCATGGGCGAATACGCCGCGATGGTCATCGGCTCGGCGCTCATCATCACGCTCTTCCTCGGCGGCTGGTCGATCGGCTTCGGCCTCGACGCCATGGTCGCCAAGCTCCACATCGGCGACTTCTACTTCGGCGGACTCATCCACCTCGGCTGTTTCATGACCAAGCTGATCGGCTTCATCCTGTTCTTCATCCTCGTCCGTTGGACGGTTCCGCGGTTCCGTTATGACCAGCTCATGAAACTCGGCTGGGTCGTATTTTTCGAAGCCGCACTCATCAACGTCTTCCTCGCGGCACTCATCGTCGCCGCTCCCCAGCTGGAGAAAACCATCATCGGCACCGGAGCCGTCCTGCTCGTCATCGTAACCGCCGCAGTGATCTGGGTCGCCAAGGTTTCCGAGGAGACGCCGAAAGTTCTCCGTGCCTGATCCACAACATCGCACACCTTCATCTCATGGCCGTCGTCAAACTCCAGCGCCCGAAACTCAATTTCGGAGAGAAAATCTACTTCGGAGCCCTCATCAAGGGCTTCTTCCTCACCATGACCCACGCCGTGAAAACGCTGCGCGGAAAATCCGTCGGAGCCGACGAGCTTGCCTCCTCCGGCCTCGGCGTGACCATGCAGTTCCCCGAGCAACGCTGGGATGAGCATCTGCCCGAATACTACCGCGGCGCCCCCACCCTAGTCACCGACGAGCAAGGCCGCGAACGCTGCGTTTCCTGCCAGCTCTGCGAATTCATCTGCCCGCCCAAGGCGATCAAGATCATCCCTAGCGAAATCCCGTCCGACGATCCATGGGCCAAGGTCGAGAAGCGCCCGCTGGAATTCGACATCGACATGATCCGCTGCATCTACTGCGGCATGTGCGAGGAAGTCTGCCCCGAGCAGGCCATCTACCTGCGCAAGGACTACCTCATCACCGGCCTCAAGCGCGCCGACATGGTCCACGACAAGAAGAAGCTCTACGAAATCGGCGGCACCCGCGTCGGCCTGGTCAACAAGTGGAATGAGCTGAAGTAAGGGACATTGGGGATTTGAAATTGGATAATTAGGAATGGAAGAAGAACCAACGAAGACATTCGAAGATCTCGAGGCCTGGAAAGCAGGCCGCGAGCTTCGAATTTTCGTATTCCGACACATCGTCCCGGTTCTGCTCAACTTGAGGGAATTCGAGCTATGCGACCAAATCAAACGAGCTTCCCGCTCCGTTACTCACAACATCGCCGAAGGGCACGGCCGCTATCATTTTCTGGATAACAATCGTTTCTGTTCCCAAGCAAGAGGTTCTCTCAACGAAGTGCTGGACCAGCTCATCACCTGTCACGACGATTCCCTGATTGAGAAGGACCTCTATCAAACCGGCCGCGAGCACTTCAACAAGACTCTCCGCATCTTGAACGGCTACATGGCATGGCTGAAACGCTCAGCCAAAGCCAAAGGTTTGGTCATTGAATCGACGGAAAGCACCCCAATCTCCAATCTCTAATCATCCAATGCCCTCTTATCTCTTCTGGCTCTTCTCCACCGTCATGCTCATCGGCGGCGTCTCGGTGATCGCCTTCCGCAATCCGGTTTCCAGTGCGCTCTCGGTGGTCACCTGCTTCGTCGGTCTTGCAGGTCTGTTCATCGGCCTCAGCGCCTTCTTCGTCGGCGTCATCCAGATCCTCGTCTATACCGGCGCGGTGATGGTGTTGTTCCTATTCATCATCATGCTGCTCGACCTAAAGGATGAGGAAAAAGCCGCCAAGCCCCTGCTGCCCATCGCCGCAGGCATCGCCCTGGTCGCTGCTTTCATGGTGCAACTCATCGGCATCCTTTCCCGCACGCCGGATGTGATCGCGCCGAACCTCGACAAGGAAACCCTCGCTGCCGCCGCTAGCGGATTCCCCGCCACCAGCAAGATCGCCACCACGCTCACCCAAGGAAAACTCCCCGACGTCCATCTCATCGGCCACACGCTTTTCACCGACTACAATCTCCCGCTCCAGATCCTCGGCGTCCTGCTGCTCGTCGCCACCGTCGGCGTCGTCGTCCTCTCCAAACGCCAGGCTGAATAATAGACATTTGAAATTGGAGATTTGACATTCGTAACCGCCTAAGCCCGACGAAAAGACATCCCTAATTTCTAATCCCTAATCTCCAATCCCCTTTCAATGGCCACTCTCAACGACTACCTCCTTGTCTCCGGACTCCTCTTCGCCATCGGCCTCGCGGGCGTGGTGCTGCGGCGGAACATCATCATCGTCTTCATGTGCCTCGAGCTCATGCTCAGCGCGGCGAACCTCACGCTGGTCGCCTTTTCCCGCTTACACGTTTCCGCTAACGGACTGCCTGACTACAATGGCCAGATGCTCGTCTTCTTCGTCATCACCGTCGCCGCCGCGGAAGTCGCCGTCGGCCTCGCGATCATCGTCGCCCT
>JBIHZT010000408.1:0-4288 GCA_044240265.1 Luteolibacter sp.
GTTGAAAGCGAGAGCCTTTTCTTTTCGATCAATGCCCCTTGAAAAAAGGGTTTGATCGGAAAGAAAAGGCGACATCCCTTGATTCAAAACGATCAGCTCACGCGACAAGCATGAACGTCGCATGAGACCGTTAATGTCCGCCATGGTGTCCATGGCCATGGTTTCCCTGATCATGGTGCCAACGCGCTTCGGCGTGGCGGGCATGATGCCTGGCAATCGCAGCATGCCGGGCGGCTTCCGCCGCGCGGCGGGCATCGGCGGCGGCGTGCGCATAGTCGCGTTCAGCGTGGCGGTAATAACCGTGCCGGGCTGCGTGGTTTGCATGGGCGTAGGCAGCGTCCGCGTGACGTGCCCGAGCATGGGCATTCGAACTATCGTGATTTGAATGGTGGTGGTCACTGACGGCGTGTTCATCACTGGCAATGGCTGAGTTTGCAAACATCAGGGATGCGAAAAGTAGAATGGATTTCATGATTTTTTGGTTTCAGCGACTCGGACGGAACCATTTTCAATTTCATTCAAAGATTCTTCGCCCACTATGCTTTGGGAGGTTTTAACGACAGGTTGGAATATTTTAGGGATGAGCGATCTTCGGATTTTTCCAAGGGTTTCGGACCAGCGCGGGTTATAGCTTACAACCATGAAACGCATCCTCTACGCAGCGCTGGCCACGGCCACTCTCGTGCAGCCAGCCCTGTCCTCCACGGAAACTTACTCCAAGTATGCTCCGAAAATCGCGTTCGGTCTGGACGCCCCCCATCTCCACCTGCTCACTAACCATCTTCCGATATTCGTGACCCTATCCGGGCTGTTCGCGTTGGCCGTGGGACTGTGGAGGAAAAACCGGGGAATCACACAAGTCGCGTTGACCCTGATGTTTCTTGGGATCGCCGGTGGAATACTGACCTTTTGGTTCGGGCAACAGGCTTACAAACCGGTGAGAGGGCTGGCAGATGAAATCGGGCAGGACTGGTTGGACCTCCACATGGAGCGTGCGGAACAGGTGATCTGGGTTTTCTGGACCGCTGGAGCGGCAGTGGCTGCTGCCCTGGTGCTGGTCTGGAAAGAGCACCGGCTTGCCATTCCTGCGGCAATGGTTGCGGGGACACTTGGACTTTTGTCCATGGGTCTTGCGGGATGGATTGCTGACGCAGGTGGGAAAATCCGACATCCCGAGCTTCGTCAACCGTCTGCCAAGCCGGATTACGGCAGTACCTCCCTGCCGGATGAAAATGACGGGATGCCACATTCTCATTAGCCCCGAAATCATTTCGAGAAATTCCAAGGGGTTTGCCAATTGTCGGTGTATCACAGGAACCTCACAGACAAAAAACACGCAAACTGAATCAACAACATGAAAACACCAAAATTGAAATTCGTTACATTCGCAGCAGCCTTCGCATTGGGACTGCTTTCTGCTCCAGTAGTTATGGCCGATGGTGGTCACGACCATGGCAAAAAAGAAGAGAAGGCCAAGCCCTACAAACCCGACACCTGCATCGTGTCCGGTGACAAACTGGGCGAAATGGGCAAGCCCGTCGTCTTCGAATACAAGGGCCAGGAAATCAAACTTTGCTGCAAAGACTGCCGCAAGGACTTTGACAAAGATCCCGCCAAGTATTTGAAGAAACTGGAAGAAAAGTAAGAACAGTAATGCTTTGAGTCATCAGATGCCTGCCCTGATTTTTCAGGGCAGGCTCACTATTTACCTGCCGCCTGCAATCCCACAATGCCATTCCCGAAACTGCTTGATTTGAAATTCATCGCATTCGCCTCCGCGCTTTTTGCTGCAGCGGAGGCCACCGCGCGAACGGTTGAGTATGACCTGACAATATCCGAGGAGACGCTCGCGCCTGCGGGCAAGAATGTTCGGGTTCTGGCGATCAATGGCAGCATTCCAGGCCCGACCCTTCGATTCACGGTAGGCGATGAAGCCGTTATCCGCGTGCACAACAAGATGACACGTGAAGAAACCTCCACCCACTGGCACGGTCTGCTTTTGCCGAATGCAATGGATGGAGTGCCCTACACCACCACGCCGCCGATCAAGCCAGGGCAGTCACACACATTCAGATTTCCGCTGAAACATTCCGGCACCTACTGGTACCACAGCCACACCGGTCTCCAGGAGCAGCGCGGTATTTTCGGCTCCATCGTCGTCCTGCCCATAGGTGGGGAAACTGTGAAGACAAGCCATGATCATGTGCTGGTTCTCTCGGATTGGACCAACCGCAACCCGACCACCATCATGCGCTCCCTCATGTCCGGATACGACTATGACGCGATCAGGAAAGGCAACAAGCAATCGATACTCGGTGCCGCGAAGGCGGGATCCCTTGGCGAATACTTCCAACGGGAATGGGAACGGATCCCGCCTATGGATTTGTCCGACGTATATTTCGACGCCTTTTTCATCAACGGTAAAACCACATCCACCATCGCGGGTAAACCCGGTGAAAAAGTCCGCCTGCGTCTGATCAATGCCGCCGCCGCTTCCTATTTCTATGTGAACAGCTCGGCCGGTCCGATGACGATAGTCGCAGCGGATGGGCCACCCGTTCAGCCGATGAAAGTCGATGAACTGCTCATGGGAATCGCGGAAACCTACGATGTGATCGTGACCGTGCCTCCGAGTGGCAGTTACGAAATCCGAGCCACCGCACAGGATGGCTCCGGTCATGCGTCCGTCTGGATTGGCAGTGGCACGCCGCACCGCGCACCGGAAATTCCCAAGGCCAACCTCTACAAGATGGATTACATGCTGGCCGGTGCGTTCGAAGCCCTCGGTGAGGCTCCGACGGACGGCAGACCTCTGCCGCCCTACCGCAAATTGCGCTCAACAAAATCCACCGTTCTTCCGGCCAATGCCCCGCGACGTGAAATGACTCTCCGCCTCACTGGCGATATGGAACGTTACATCTGGTCGATCAACAACAAGACCCTGACGGAGGACTCCACCATCCGGGTGAAAAAGGGCGAGGTGCTCACTTTCCAGTTGGTCAACGACACCATGATGCACCATCCTATCCACCTTCACGGTCATTTTTTCCGCCTGATCAATGGCCAGGGAGAACGTTCCCCACTCAAGCACACCGTGGACGTGCCCCCCATGGGAAAACGCACCATCGAGTTTGAAGCAAATGATGCCGGTGACTGGTTCTTCCATTGTCACCTGCTCTATCACATGGAGGCGGGAATGGCCCGTGTGATCACCTACAATCAGGATGAAGCCTACAAGCCCGGATTGGACCCTGCCCTTCTTGATCCCTACTACTGGATGGCGATGGGCTATGTGCAGAACAACATGAGCATGGGCATGGCGAAAATCATGAACAACCGAAACGACTTCGGCATCGAGTGGGACATTGGACATGAACACGAATCAGACGGCGAACACTCGGCCCTCTACGAAATCGATGCGACATGGAGCCGTTATTTCAATCCGAATTTCTCGTCTCTGGTAGGCGGACGTTTCACGAACGAAGACGATGCGGATAACCGTGCGATCGCCGGATTCCGTTATCGCATGCCCGGGTTTGTTCGATCCACCTTCACTCTAGATAGCGAAGGTGACGCAAGACTTGAACTCTCCAAAACATTTCAAATCACGGACCGACTCAGCCTCTTCGGTGGCGTGGAATACGACACTGGCAGTGATTGGCAGACCATCATTGGAGCTGAATACATCCTCATGCGGAATTTCAGCGCTGTCACCTCATACGACTCCGACCACGGATTCGGGGCCGGGGTGGGATTCCGCTTCTAACATTCTCCCAAACCAAAAAAACAATATGAAACATGCACTAAAACTAATCGCCGCCGGAACCTTCGCCTTGCTCGCATCTTGCGCTGCCGGCGGATCCGGAGCCACCGCAGGAGTCAAGCCCTACACCAAAGATGTCTGCCTGGTGACGGACAATGCCCTTGGCTCCATGGGCAATCCCGTTACCAAGGTTTACAACGGGCAGGAAGTGAAATTCTGCTGCCGTCCATGCGTCGCCAAATTCGAGGCAAACCCATCAAGGTACCTCGCCAAGCTGTAATCGCATCTCACTTTTTTGTGGATCGATCACGCCGCTTCTAACGGTACTGAGCAACTCGTCAGTTTGCGTTTGCCGGGATGTGAGAAAAATCCGCCAACTCTAATCCCAGGCTTCGCATGGATACTCATACCAATAACCACTCTGCGAAGAATCATAACTGCTGTGGCGGGGCCGATAATCATGGCCACCATGAGAATGTAACGGCCTCCGCCTCGGCAAAATACTACTGTCCGATGTGTCCCGGG
>JBIHZT010000409.1:0-4284 GCA_044240265.1 Luteolibacter sp.
TCCGGCGGCCGGCGGCACCACGCCAGCCGAGGCCGTTTTCGGTCCTGGCCAGGCGGTGTTGTCGATGGAGTCGAAGCATTTCCGCTTTCTCTGGAACACTGGCGTGACCGGGCAGACGGGATGGACGACAAGCATGGCCAAGGGGACCTTGCGCAATCTGGAAGAAGCATGGCAGGTCTATGTGAAAATCCTCGGCTACCGGGAACCGGCCTACCACATCGGCACCACCTCGGGGACGGCCTACAAGCTCAACGTCACGAGCTACTACAGCGGCTACTGGGCGGGTCCCGACGATTACGCAGGGACATCCCTGGCACAGCTCAACATCACGCCGGACGGCCTGCAGGTGGACCCACCCACATGGGTGATCCCGCATGAACTGATGCACTGCTTTCAGTTTCACAACAGCTCGGGCAACGTCAACGGCGAATGGTTTGAAACCCATGCCAACTACGGCCGCGAACGCTGGCTCCGGCACTACCAGAACCTCTATCCGAACGGCTCGAACATCGATGCGCTCGGCGTGCGCGACGGCCATTTCATGATGTCGTCGGGCCGGAATTATTACCTCACCTGGCCGTTCATGTACTACGTGGACACCAACCCTGACAACCTGCCGGACCTCTCCGACGGCATGATCAAGCGTGTCTGGCAGGAAACCCAGCCCGGCGAGTTCGCGATGATGACGCTGGACCGCATCACGCCCACAACATCGCTCAAAGACATCGCCGGCTACTACGCCCGGCGCTGCGTGACCTGGGATTTTTCCAACCAAGCGGCCATGACCGCCGAGCTCAACACCCAGGATCCCACCCGCAACGCCCGCCATCTTTTCACCGATCTCCTCCAGCGCGCGGACGATCCGACGTGGTGGCGCGTGCCGCCGGAGAAGGCACCGGCCCAGGGAGCCTACGCGATGCACGAGTTGATTCCCGCAGGCAGCGGAGCCGGACGCGTCGTCACGGTGAACCTGCGCGGCCTCGCCGACTCCGCCCGCGGCGCGGATTGGCGAGCCTCGTTGATTGCGGTGAGCGACACCGGCGTCGAGCGCTACACGCCGCTGTGGAGCAACGGCAGCAGCTCGATCACCCTGGCCGCCAACGAAAACAAACTCTATCTGTCCGTAGCGGGAACACCGGGCGTTTTCTACTACGGCAGCCACAGCGAGGCGAACTTCGGTTCCCACCCCTCTCGTTCGCGTTTCCACTACGAGGTGCAGGTCGCCGGTGCGACGCCGCGCGAACGGACCAACGGTGCCACCACCGGGCTGGTCGTGCATAGCAATGGCGGCGGCTACAAAGCCAACACTGCCAGCGTCGCATCGACCGCTTATCTCGGCCCGAATGCCCGCGTGCTCGGCAATGCCGTCGTCAGCGGTACCACCCGCATCGAGGATTACGCCGTCGTGCAGGACACGGCGCAGGTGCTCAACAACGCCGTCGTCAGCGGCCATGCCTGGGTGCGCGGCACCGCGATCATCCAGAACTTCGCCCGCGTCCGCGACTGGGCCATCGTCGATAGCGGCACGATTTCCGGCAACGCCCGCGTGCTTGAACACGCCACCGTCGGCGGAAACATGCAGGACACCGCCGTGGCCAAGGGCAGCGCGCTCCATCAGAGCGGCACCGGCGTGCTGAGTGGCAACGCAATCGTCGATGGTGATTATATGTTCAACAAGTCGCTAACAGGCGGAGTCACCTTCGGTCACCTGCCCTTCGTCGGCATCCCGGACAACTTCACCATCGCCACGCCCGCCGGGCTCTACGTGGCCTATCATTTCAGAACGGCCCACGATTCCCGTGCGCTCGACCAATACGGCGTCACCGACGCCTTCACCTTCGGCTCGCCCACTTGGTCCGCCTCCGATGGCGAGCGGAGAGGATTCCTCACCTTCAATGGCAGCGGCCAGTCCATCGCGCTCGACCGCAGCGTGGCAGACAGCCGCGCATTCACCTTCGCCGCCTGGGTTAAACCCGCTGGCGGCCCGGCAAACCAAGCTCTGCTCTGGCTCGGTGCCTCCTCCACCCGGCGACTCTCGCTCACGGCATCCGATGCGTCCGGACAGGCGAAATTTTCCATCGTCAATGGCGGCGCGGAGCAAACCCTCGCCGCCACCGCGTTGCCCGTCGGCGTTTGGTCACACATCGCCGTGACACTCGATGGAACCACCGGCGTGCTCTACGTCAACGGCTCCGCCGCCGCGAGTGGATCGGTCACCATCCGGCCGGACCAACTGCTCGCCGCCAACACGAGCACCGCCGCCCAGCACAACTACCTCGCCCGCTCCGAGGACAGCACCATGCCGATGCTCCAAGGCTCACTCGATGACGCCCAATTCTACTCCAGCACCCTCACTGCCGCGCAAATCACCACCCTCGCCACGCCACCTGCCCCCGTCGGCAATTTGATGCTCAGCGATAGCTTCAATTTCGAAAGCACCGATGCGGGTGGTTTCAACAACACCCTCGCTGCCGACCAGCAAGGGGACAACGCGCCGACCACCTACACCGTCGTCACCGGCGGCCAGGCCTGGCAGGCCCAGCACGGCAATGGCGGCGCCATGCTGCTCATCGGCGACAGCGGCTACAACTCACGCGCCAGCCTGAACGTAGATTTCGCCCTCGTGGCCAACGAATTCGAACAACCGCTCGCCTTCCAGTTCGATGCTTGGGTCGATAACGGCAATGATACTTGCTGGGCATCTGTCGTCCTCGGCAGCAGCCAAAACCTCAACGCCGACAGCAACGCGGCAAAATTTGCCATCCGGCCCGTGAAAAATGGTGCTCTGCAAGTCTGGATTAACGGCAGCCAATTAGCGCTGGCCAGTCGTTCTGGCAATAACTTCCGCATCGTCCTCTCCGACACCGCCGGCACCGGCTCGGCCTTCAATGGCACCGGCTCGAAAGCCGTGCTTTACAATCGCTCAACCCTCGTCGGCTCCTACACGCTGCCGCAACTCGCCCCCGGCGATGGCTACATCACCTTCGGCGCCCAACCCAACAACGGCTACACTCTCACCCGCATCGACAACCTCAGCATTTCGAAGGTTCCGCCCACCGTGCTCACCTGGGCCGGCGGCACCGGCAAGTGGAACACCACGGACGCCAATTGGAGCGGCTCCACTTGGACCGATGGTTCGATGGCCCTCTTCAACCACACCGCAGCCCCGGACACCGTCACTCTCGAAGGCGCGCGCTCGGCACAAACCGTGAACGTCGGCAACGGTGGCAACAACGCGAACTACACGTTCACCAGCGCTTCCGGCGGCTCACTATCCGCCGCATTGTTCATGCTCCAAGGCGCTGATTCTAACGACGCCACCACCGCGCCTCTCACCACCTTCAACAATGCGGCCATTACTGTCTCCGGAAATTTTGGCATCGGCCGCGCCCGCCTTGCCATCAGCGGATCGAGCGTGATTCAAGCCACCACCATCGGTGGCGGTGGCATCGCAGTCAGTCCCGAGTGGGGCTACCTCACGCTTAGCGGGAGCGCCAACCTAACCACCACCAACGGCATTCTTGGCAACACCACGGCCTGGGGCATCAACCTCAACGGCGGCACGCTCACCACCCCAACCATCAACGCCTCGGACTCCAATGACCTCGGAGCCTACCTCCATTTCAACGGTACGACGGTCCGCGCCAGCGCATCGAATCCGGCATTCGTCACTCTCTTCAACGGCAGCAAAGCCTACATCGGCAGCGGCGGCGCGATCATCGACAGCAATGGCCAGAACATTGGCATCAGCGTGGCTCTGACCGATGCAGGCAGCGCCAGCCCATCCGCCAACGGCGGCACTACCCTCAGCGGAAGTGGTTCCCTCACCAAACAAGGTGAGGGCACTCTCACGCTTTCCGGCGCTAACACCTACACCGGGAACACCACCGTCTCGGCAGGCACGCTCCGCCTCGGCAACGGCACCGCCCCCAGCAATCTAGCCGGCGGTGCGGATGTCATCGTCGCCACCGGTGCGATCCTCGATCTCAACTTCATAGGCACCGATGAAATCAGAAGCCTCTCGCTGGGCGGGCAAGCCGTGCCGCCTGGAATTTATACAGCCTCTGTATCCAACTTCATCACCGGCACCGGCACACTCACCGTGACCACCGGGCCGGCACCTACGAACACCGCCAACGTGACATGGGACACCACGCTCGCCATAAATGCAGTCATCACCGCCGGCAGCGGCACGTGGAACAATCTATCCGGAAATTGGAACAACGGCAGCACCAGCTTCGGGGTCAATTGGAGCAACACCGATCTCGACACCGCCACCTTCCA
>JBIHZT010000410.1:0-4283 GCA_044240265.1 Luteolibacter sp.
GATGGTCATTTTGCCGAAAATATTGCGGCCCTTGGGCGTCACCGGTTCCCCGTGACGGTCCTTGATGATGAAGTCCAGCCACTGCGTGCGCCCGTCGCTGGCGAAAGTGAGCGGCTGACCCGCATGGTTGGTAATGGTCACCACCGCCAGCACCGGTTCGCCTGCCACGTATTGTTTCTTGTTGAGACTGAGGCTGGTTGAGAGCTGGGCCTGGGCCGCGCCGGCGACGAATACGAGGGTAATAGTAAATAGGCGGAAGCTCTGGATCATCATCACGCGGCACAAGTAGCCCACCTCCGCAGCACCGTCAACCTAACGCCGCACTTCCTCCTCGCCCGCCTGAGGCTCGACGCTTTCCTTCGACGCTCGATGTCGGGCGTCCGGGCCAGTGACCCTCTCATCACCCGGAAGGCTCTTGCATGCGCCATGTCGCTTTTGGGGCGCATCCGTCTTGGCAAGTGTCACCGCGACTGCTTAAAATTCCCGCGCTGCGCGGTTTCCGGGAGGGATCGCCAGGAAAAAGCCTCCAATTCATTTTGAAATGACGACTCTAATTTCCTCTCCTGTTGCATCGGGATTGCGCGCGGGACGGCCGATCAACGGTCTGGCGGGTGCTGCCAGTTCGCTGACCGGCAAGCGCCGGTCGTTTCCTCTGGCGCTGGTCCTGCTGGTGTTCAGCCTGCCCACGATGGCCGGCGCGCACAGCGAGACGGGCACCGTCGGCGGCTTCGTCAGTGGATTCACGCATCCGCTGGGCGGGCTGGATCACATCGTGGCGATGGTGGCGGTGGGGTTGTGGGGCGCGTTTCTCGGCGGCCGGGCGATGTGGACGCTGCCGGTGGTTTTTCCGGTGGTGATGGCCTTGGGCGGGGCGCTGGGCGTGGTGGGGGTGCCGCTGCCGGGGGTGGAAGCCGGCATCGCGCTCTCGGGAATCGTCTTGGGGCTGATGGTGTCGTTCGCCGCGAAGCCGCCGCTGTGGGTCGCTGCGGTGTTGGTCGGGATTTTCGCGGTGTTCCATGGTCATGCCCATGGAGAGGAGATGCCGGAGTCTTCCAATGCGCTGACCTTCGCGACCGGGTTCGTGATCGCCACCGGTCTGCTCCATCTTTGCGGCATCGCCTTCGGATTGTTAGTAAGGTGGCCGTGGGGACGGATCGCGATCCGTGCCGGCGGTGGGGCGATTGCGGCGGTGGGTTTTGGATTTCTTTTCAAATGGCTCTGAACGCGGGTTGTCGGCGGAGAAGCCGGTCCGGGTGGTTTTCCGGACTCGGGTTATTCGCGATCCTGACTTCCACCGGGCACGCGCATTTGACGGTGGAAGGGGTGGGGGATTTGGGGAATGGGGCGCTGCATCCGCTGATGACTCCGGTGCATGTCCTGGTTTTTCTGAGTCTCGCGCTTCTGATCGGGCAGCAGGTCCCGTTGGATATGAAGACGCCGCTGCGCGTTTTCGCGCCGGTCTCCGCGGCGGCGCTGCTTTTCACTCTCAGCGGGCGGGTGGGTGCGGTCTATCAGCCGGTGCTGATCGTGATCGCGCTGTCCATCGCCAGTCTGGTCGCGCTGGAGGTGAGGGTCCCGCGCGTCGTTTGCGGGCTGCTTTGTGCGGCGGCGGCCAGTGGGATTGGATTGGATTCCGGGATCGCCACGGGTTCGATGCTCGCAGTAATCAAGACGCTGGCGGGCACCTGGCTCAGCCTGAACGCCGCCGTTTTCTATCTGGCGGTTTGCGCCTCAAACGGCGCGGATAAAAAATGGGCCAAGGCCGGGATCCGCGTGCTCGGCTCGTGGATCATCGCCATCGCGCTGATGGTGCTGGCGTTTTCCCTGCGGAAATGAGCCGGCGCCTTCCAATGCCTGATAGAACCAGGGGTCTTCGTTCTCGAAGCCCCGGTCATTTGGGTGCGGCAGCGCTCGGTTTCAGGGTGACGAAGCGCGGTTTCATGACGCCCGGTCCGGGTTTGCGGGTGGATATGATTCCGACGAAGACGGTGCCGGATTAGTCGATGTGGTGAGGGCAAGAGCAAGGATGCGTTTGCGCGATGATTGCATGCGGGCGGGTGTTGGTTCGGGATGATTGGCCCGGGTCACGGCTGAGCGGAAACCTTGAGGCGGCCGAAGATCCGGGGGGCGGTTCCTTCGGGCACGGTGATGGTGACGGTGTCGGTGCCGGCTTGCGGGGTATCGGGCTGGATGGCAACCATGCTGTCCGCAATGATGGGCACGTCGGCCCAGCCTGATAGGTCCGAGCCGTGCTGGAAGATCTGGGTGGTGTCGACGATGGTGGAGTGGGCCCGGCGGAAGGTGAAGACGAGGTTTCCGGATGAGGCGGTGGCGGTGGGAAGGATTCCGCTGGAGATGGCGCGTGGGTTTCCTCCGAGCACGTATTCGAGGAGATTGGCGATGGAGTCGTGGTCATCGTCGTCGGTAGGGCTACCTGTCAGATTGTGGATGCCGCGACCGGACCAGGTGGTGTAGTTTGCGGTCTGGCCGGTGGTGACGGTGAGCGTGCCGGTGCCGGTGATGAAGCCGGAGGTGGAGGAATACGCGCCGGGCGGCAACTGGAGGCCATCGACCCACAGGCCGCCGATCTGATCGCTACCGGTGAAATTCAGGTGGAGCATGGCTCCGGCCTCGATGATGACGGCAGAGTTGTCGCCGAGAGAGGCGGAGGTCAGCGAAAGGATGCCGCCGGAAACCGTGGTGCTGCCGGTGTAGTTGTTCGCGCCGGTGAGGATCCATTTGCCGCTGCCTGATTTCACGAGCGAGGTCACGCCCACTTCGGTGATGGCCATGGCGAAGGTGTTGTCGCCGGTGTTGGAGCCGGTGAGCGTGAGCGTGCGGTTGCCGGGGTTCTCGAAGAAATCCGGCGAGGTTGCCGCGGTGAAGCTGAGGGTGGCGGCGGGGTTGCTGCCGGAGGCGTCGATGGTGGCTCCGCCGTCGGTGCTGATGCGGATGGCGCGGTTGGTCGATTGCGAGGTGGAGCCGGTGTATTGCAGCGTGCCGCCACGGAACAGGATGCCGACATTTCCGGGACCGCTGTCCGAGGCGCGGTTGCCGAGGCTGCCACCGATCCCGTAGTTCGAGAAGCTGGCGGCGTTGAGCGTGCCGCCGGCGATGGTGGTGGTGCCGGTGTAACTGCTAGAGCCGGAAAGAGTCATGATGCCGTTGCCCTGTTTGGTGATGCCGCCGTTGCCCTCCAACGGAATGGTAACCAGCATGTCGCTGGTCGCATCGGAACCCCGCGCAATGTCGAACAGCGCATTTTCGTTCAAGATCAGGATATAGTTTGGCGCCGCGTAAAACAGATTCCGCTGGCCGCCGGTGGACCGGATGGTCATGCCGTTTGCCTGCCAGCTCAGCCAATCCTGTCCACCAAAGTTGGCGAGGTTTCCGCCGCCGCCGGAAAGGAACTCGACGGTTACGCCGTTGAATGACAGGATGTCCGTCGCCCCGGAAACGGCGAGCGTGCCGCCCTGGCCGATCCGGAAGGTGCCGGACGCCTGATTGCCCTGCCAAAGCGAGGAAGTCAGCAGCAGGGTGCCTTTCTCGATCAAGGTCCCGCCGGTCCAACTGACGGAACGGGGGTATGAGAGAGTGCCTCCGCCGGTTATCGTGAGGGCGAAATTGTTGTCGTATTGGCCGGGGCCGCCCAGCGTGCCGGCAAACTGGTCATTAATTCCGTGCTCGATGTTCAAGGTCAGCGTGCAGGGCGTGGCGCTTCCGTTGATCACCCGGTTTCCCGCATTGCCACCTTCGAAACCGACAGTCCACAATCCGGCCAATTCCTGGTTGCGGCCGTCCAGCTTGAGCGTGCCGACATTGGCGGAGCCGCTATCACCCAGCGTCAGGACTGTTCCCTTCGGCAACCGATTGTCCCCACCGGCTAGCGTCAAGGTTCCGACGCGAATCGCCGTGGTGCCGTTATAGCTACTACTCCCGCCCAGCGTCAGCGTTCCGGCTCCAGCCACGGCGATGCCGCCCAAGCCCGTCAACGGAGCGTTAATGGTCGCCCCGTGATTCTTCTGGTCAATCATCGTCACGGAATTGTGCAACTCCACCGGATTGGTCCCCTCCAGCGTGTAACCGCTGGTCGCGAAACTCAGACCGTCCACAGTGACCGGCGCAGCCACGGTGACCGCTCCGCCGGAGCCGGCAAAGACCGCCGTCTGGTTTGGCATCCATGCGCCGTTGGCCGGCACGCCGGTATTGGCCGACCAGTTCACCGAGGCATTGTCCCAGGTGCCCGCGCCGCCATTCAAATAGCCGATGTCGGTCTTGTCCAG
>JBIHZT010000019.1:0-14373 GCA_044240265.1 Luteolibacter sp.
GTTAAATTGATAAAATCTCAGGGGGCTGGCAGATGGACATTCGATAGGAGAATCAAGTCTCCCTTGCAAGCTCGGAATGCTCTTTCGCGATAGAACCGGCCCGGCCCAGCGCGGCGGACGTCCGCAAGACCCGACTGCATGTCAGAGCCCTGCTAGGCGAGCTTGGCGAACCCGCGCCCAAGCTCCCCGAACTCGCCCCCTTCACCTGTCAGTGCTGTGGTGGCCTTCTCACCTTCCTGCGGAAGATCAAACCCATCTACCAGATACGCGGCCCGCCATGAAGCCAGCTATTACAACAAGCCAGGCTTTGTAAAAAAGAATTATCTTGCCGCCATCATGGGCGTGAACAACCGAAAGCGAACGATCGCGCCGTGGAAGAATTCGCGGACGAAACAGGAAATCTACCACTGCATTTCATTTCATGGATCGTGGGGCGGGACTTTGTGTTGGAGGTGGATGAACGCGAACATTTTCGGATGCTGATGCGGATGTGTGAGAAGTTCACGGGTTACCGGGTCTTGTCCTATTGTCTGATGTCCAACCACTTCCATCTTCTGCTGGAGGTTCCGCCGATGCCTGAGGGCGGGATCACGAATGAGAACTTGTATACCCGGCTTCGGGTTTTTTACAGCGACGCTCAGGTGGCTGAGATCGTGAAGGAAATGGGGGTGGCATTGGCACAGGAGCGGGCGGCACAACGGCGGGAGGAAATCCGCGGCCGCTACACCCGGCGGATGCATGATTTGAGCTAGTTCATGAAGTCCCTGCTGGAACGCTTCACCAAATGGTTCAACCGCAAATATTCGCGCACCGGCACGCTGTGGGAGGACCGGTTCAAGAGTGTGATAGTGGAAAGCGGCGCGGACGATGGCGGCCTACATCGACCTCAATCCGGTGCGTGCGGGCATGGTCGAAGATCCGGCAGACTATCGTTGGAGCAGCTACGGCGAAGCGGTGGGCGGCGGCGCGAAGGGAGATGGGAAGCAGGCGCGAAAAGACCTGGTGCGGGCGTATTTTTGTGACCAGGGAGCGGGCTTCAAGGCGGAGAATTGGCGCGATGTCTAACGTTGATACCGGCGCTTGATGGGGCTGGCCTTGGGCCGGAAACCGGGTCGGGCGAAAGTGGCCGGGGCCGGGAGCAAGCCGGGCCAAACCACCATGAACACGGCGGAAATGCTGGAGAGCGAGAACAACGAAACCGTTTTGAAAGACTTGGGAATCGCGAAAATGCTGCGTTGCCGTGTTCGCTATTTCACGGACGGGTCAGTGATCGGCAGCAGGGAGTTCGTGAACGAGGCGTTTGCGAGCGCGCCCGAACGATTCGGAGCCAAACGGAAGGATGGCGCGAGGAAACTGAAAGGCGAAGCCGCGGCCGCAAGCGGGATCTTGTGGAGTTTGAGGGATCTGCGCAAGGGAATCGCTTGAATGGTGAAGAGCGAATGATCTACTTCTTCCGAGCCTCTTGAAGCAGAAACCGCCATCCTCCCAATGACCACTCAACAACGCAACCTCGTGGATCCGGTGACCATCATGATCAAGCGTTGGGAGCGGGATTTGATCCTTCGATACGGTTACCCGTTTGAGGATATCGAGCGACAACTCCGGGATTCAGGCGTTGCCGACCTGGCGCGCGTGACCGACGCTCCGTTCTACTAGGAGCAGCTCATTTTGAATCAGCGAATCTCCCTGAACGAGAAACCTGAAATCCAGCGTGATGACCGTTTATGGGAATCCGTGGAAGAGCTATCATGAAAATCGCAGTCGCTCTCGACTTGCTCTGAATTCATTGCGGCACATCATCGAGGAACAAACGGTTTCTAGCATAGACCGGTTCCCGCAGCGTAACTTCAAGTCCATAACTAAGGGGCGATGATCCGGATTGGCAGTTTGGGCACACCGCTGAAGACTCATCGTCTTGCGTCGTCACCGCTGGAGCAGCCCCAGGATCGGCGGCATGGTTTCTTTCCACGCGTGGGCCACGGCGCAGCGGATCACGGCGTCTTCATCGTCGCGGCGGGGAAAACTTTTTGCGGCCCGCAGTTTCTGCGCGGCGCGGGTGATCGCGGCCATTTCCGGGGCCAGGGAAAGCACGCCGAGAGCGGCGGATAAAGCGGTGGCGGCGAGCAGGCAGGAAATTCCGCCCATGATCGGGATCTTCGCGACGAGCACGGCGAACACGGCGATGACTCCGCTGAGTGGCGGCACCGCCATCCCAAAGCGGCGGGAATTCTCGCGGGCGGTGGCGGCCTTGGGATCCTGTTCGCGCCATTCTGCCAGGGCTTTCAGCCTGAGCTGGCGACCAAACTCGGATGCAGATTCCTCCGCACGGTGGATCACGGCGGTGTCTTCCGGCAAAGGCATCCAGGTCGCCAGATCGCAGCGGCACGGGAGTTTCCCCTCATCGGCAAGAATGCGAAGTCCGAAATACCAGCGGACGACGAGCGCTGCGACGATGGGCAGAGCGGAGAACATGAAAAGGAGACGCCACATAAGGAAGATTGATGGTTGGAAGTTGATGGAAACAGAAAACTATTTTCTCGGACTGCCGGCCGCCACCCAGGCTTTCGGATCGTCCGGCCACGGATGGCGCGGGTAGCGGCCGGCGACTTCCTTTTTCATCTGGGCGTAGCCGGTCTGCCAGAATCCCTTGAGGTCCTTGGTCATTTGCCACGGCTTCTGACCTGGCGTGAGGATGTGGACGAGCAGGGGGACGCGGCCGCTCGCGATCATTGGCGTCTCCCACATTCCGAAAAGATGCGAGACGCGCACGGAAATGAACGGGTCCATCCCGAACGCGTAGGTGATCTTCGCGGACTGCCCGTTAGGCAAGTCCACCCGCTCCGGGCAATACGCGTCCAGCGCCGCCCGCTGGCCCGCGCTCAGCCATTCGCGCAGGACGCGCCAGACGTTGGCTTCCTTGATTTCCTTGTAGCTCACCGAACCGTGACAAATCTGCGCGATGGCATCCGCGCGGTCCTCGTCCGACCAACCGGGCATCTCCAACTCCGGCATCCACTTGCCGAGCGAGGCGAGCCGCGCGGTCCATTGCTCGACGGAATGATCCCAGTTTTTCAAATCGAGCTCACCGGATAACACCCGCGCCGCGAGGAGTTCCGCAGCGGCGTCGAGGTTCACGCCTTGGTCGCTTTCCTTGGCTTCCAACACGAGATCGCGGAAGCGGGTTTCCTTTCTAGCAACCACCCGGCGGCGGGTTTCGTCCCACGCCGCGCCGTCGGTGAGGTTGAGATCTTCGGGAAAAAGTTCCGCCAACCACGCCGGATCGATGGCCGTCGCCCGCCGCAGGTGGACGATTATTTCGCGGGCCTCGACCTCGGTGATTTCCGCCGCGACGAAGGCCGGGGCGTTTCTCACGCACGATTCCTCGTCCAGCTTGCCCTTGCGGTTTCCCACCAGCTTGCAGGCGAGCGTGCCCTGGCTGACACGGATCGCTAACTGATCGCTGAATGAAGCCAGCATCGCTTTTCCAACAGCTTCCCGGCGCGCCTTGAAATCAATCGGCCGCCAGTCCCAGCCGAAGCGTTTCGCCAGCGAACACAGCCGATCAAATCCCTGCGCCGTCTCCCGCGCGCCGCGGGCCATCACGCCGACGGCGTCGCAGCGCCGTGGATCGAAACCCATCGCCTCCGCCGATTCGAACGCCCGCCACTCGCCGGCGAAATCCGAGTCGTCCTCGGCGAAAATGAAATCCTTCCGGCCCACTCCGCCGCGTTTGTTGGTGAAAATCCCGTCGCCCTGCACCGTCGCCGCGATGAACGCCGTTTCCGCCACACAGCCGTGTTCGTAGCCGGCTAACATCAATCGCGAAAACCGTGGCTCCAGCGGCAGTGAGGCCATTTTCCGGCCTTCCTCCGTAAGCTGGCCGGATAAATCCAGCGCTCCGAGATCGTGCAGTAGTCGCTCCGCCCGCGAGAGCGATTCTTCGGTCGGCGCATTGAACCAACGGAACTTCCGGATCTCGGAAACACCCGCCGCCTTAAGCAGAAGCGCGGCTTCCGCGAGATCCACGCGGTGGACTTCCGGCGCTTCGAATTCCGCACGCCGCGCGTGGTCGGCCTCGCTCCACAAGCGGAACGCCCGCCCTGGTGCCGTCCGTCCGGCGCGGCCCGCGCGCTGCTCGGCCGCGGCGCGGGAGATTTTTTTGATGAGCAGCGTGTTGATCCCGCGGCGTGGTTCGAAGGACGCGATCCGCGCCAGGCCGCTGTCGATCACGGTGCGCACGCCGTCGATGGTCAGCGAGGTTTCCGCCACGTTGGTCGCGACGATGATTTTCGGGCGCGGACCGGGGGAAATCGCCGCTTCCTGAGCGGCGGGCTGGAGGGCGGAATACAGCGGGAACACGTCCCAGCCCTTCGCGATCGTATTTTCCAACAGCTCGATCGTCCGTCGGATCTCGTGCGTGCCGGGCAGGAACATCAGGATGTTTCCCGGGTCCGGCATCGCCATCGCCTCGCGGCAGACGTTCACCATTTTCTCCCAGATTGGCGTCTCGCGCGGTGGTCCGCCGCGGCGGTCGTTCACCGGCGGCCGGTCCGCCCGATAGAGCACCTGCACCGGATGCGTTCGCCCGCCCGCTTCCAGCGAAACCGCCGGAGCCAGATAATCCGCCAGCCCCGCCGTTTCCAGCGTGGCGGACATCACCACCACCCGCAGATCCGGCCGCGGGCCTTCCTGCAAATCGAGGCACCGCGCCAGCGCGACATCCACCGCCAGCCGACGCTCGTGGAACTCGTCGAAGACGATCGCGCCCACGCCGGAAAGTGTTGGATCGTCCTGGATCCAGCGTTGGAAGACTCCGTCCGTCAGGTAAATGATCTTGGTGTCGTTGCGGTATTTCGTGTCGAAGCGGACGGCGTAGCCCACCTCGTGGCCGAGCGTTGCCTTGCGTTGTTTCGCCACCCAGCCAGCTAGCAGGCGCGCGGCCATCCGGCGGGGTTCGATGACGAGGATGCGTCCGAAAATCCCCGCATCCACCAGCATCCCGGGCACGGACGTGGATTTGCCGGAACCCGTTGGAGCTTTGAGCAACACCCGCGAGCGCTCGCCCTGCACCGCGTCCCGCAGGGAGTTTTCGATTTCAAATACCGGCAACGTCACTTTTGAAACGGGTCAGGATTCAAGATGTTCACGAATCCACTCCGGGTTTCTCCTGCAATCCACCACAGCCCAAACAACAGCCATGTCGTTCCCAAAGGTATAGTAAATTGCATAGGGGAATTTTCTGCTCAGCAGCCGGTAATAGCCGCCGTCACCCATCCTGTGAATCCCCGCGGTCACCTTCAATCCCTCGATATCAGCCTTGATCTGGCTTGAAAAGTAGTCCCCCAGACCCGCTTCCTGCGCTTCGTAGAACCAGAATCCATCGGCAAGATCATCGATCGCTTCGTTTGAAATCCGGATCTTGATCATTTGTGGCCGATGGTGTGCTTCACGGCGTCCCAATCATGTAGGGTCGATTCACCGGAAGCCACTCTCTCTCGCCGGGCGTCCAAGAGCGCTTTGTGTTGCGCTGGAACTTCGAGCTCTTCCACACACTGGCTGAGATCGGCCCAGATGGCTTCCATGATTTGGAATTTCTCGCGGAGCGGGAGCTTGGTGACTTCTGCAATGCTCATGCGGGAAGCCTAGTCATCCGGATCAGAGTGATCCAGCGGTAATTTCGGATACCGTCAAGGCTATGCCGGACAACCGAAGGGGAGGAGCCGTCTCGTTCCAACGTATGGACGAGACGTCCATCCCCATTATTTCACCGCTTTCAGTGCGATGAACATCGGAAACTCCTCGGCCGCCGCGTGCTCCGCCTTGCTGAAGGGCCCGTTCGCCTGCGAGCGACGGTGGCTGTAGAGTTCCTCGCAACCTACCACGGCCAGACCGCCCTTGCCCATCGATGTGAGCAGATCCGCCAGCGGGCGATGGTGGAACTGGGTGACCTCGCCAGTTCCCTTTCCCGGATGGGTGGTGATCGGAATTTCCAACGGCGTGGAATAACTGTCGATGCGCCGGTATTGGATTTTCTGATCCGCGTCCCAGCCCCAGTGCGTCTTGCGCGGAATCCGGAAACACGGGTGCATGAACACCATCACCGCGCGGCCGCCCGGCTTGAGGGCACGGGAAATATTGGAAAACATCGCCACCAGATCCGGCACGTCGTGCACCGCCATCAGGCAGGTCGCCGCGTCGTGAGTGCCGTTCGCCCAAGCTCCGGGCTGGCAGACGTCGGCGACGATCAAGGAAACCTTCGGGTCCGCGCCGTGGCGGGATTTCGCAAAATCAATCAGCCGCGGGCTGGCATCGACACCAGTGAATTTCCCGATCTTCGCTTCCAGCAGTGGCTTGATGAGCACGCCCTGGCCGCAGCAGATGTCGATGACGGATTCGCCCGGCTGGGGATCGAGCATCCTTAGGGCGGCGGGGAGAATGACGTTTTGATGGTAGTTCGAGCCGGATTCGCCGACGAGTTTGTCATACCAGGAGGCCACGGCATCCCAGCCGCGATCTTTGGATTCGGGCTTGTTTCCGGAGGGTGGTCCGGTTTTCCGGCCCTTGGAATGCTGGAACGGGCGGCGTGGCGGTGTAGGCATGGGAAAAGACTAAAGACAGATCCATGAAACCAGCAAGCCATGACACAAGGAGATCGTCTGGACATGCGCCCCGCTTGTTTCATGCTCCGCCCATGCCATCCGTCCACGTCGATCTCGCCGAACGCGCCTACCCTGTCCTCGTCGAGCCGGGCCTGCTCGCTAAGGCCGGAGAAACCCTGAAAAATGCAGGAATCTCCGGTTCGCGCGCCGCCATCATCAGCGATGACACGGTCGCCCGCTTCCACTCCGGAGCCCTGATGGCCTCGCTCGAAGCCGCCGGATTCCGCCCGACCCTGCACAAGGTGGCCGCCGGCGAGGCGTCGAAATCCATGTCCCAGGCGGAAACCCTCTGCCGCGAAATGATCCGCGCCGGCCACGACCGGAAATCCGTGGTCGTCGCGCTCGGCGGCGGCGTGGTCGGCGATCTGGCGGGCTTCGTCGCCGCCATCTTTTTCCGCGGCATCCCCTTCGTGCAAATCCCAACAACCATCGTCGCGCAGGTCGATTCCTCGGTGGGCGGCAAGACCGGCGTGAACGTCGGTGAGGGGAAAAACTTGCTCGGTGCCTTCCATCAGCCGCGGCTCGTGCTCATCGATCCGGAAACACTGCGCACTCTCCCCGACCGCGAATTCCGCGAAGGTTTCGCGGAGGCCATCAAACACGCCGCCATCCGCGACGCCGCGATGCTCGACGACCTCGCCGCCTTCAATCCCGCCGGCCGCGACGTCCCGGCGGATCTCATCGCCCGCAACATCGCCATCAAGGCGCGTGTCGTGGAGGCCGACGAACACGAGACCAAGGACATCCGCGCGCTCCTGAATTTCGGCCACACCATCGGCCACGGCATCGAGGCCGCGGTGCCCTACGGCGAGATGTTGCATGGCGAGGCGATCGCCCTCGGCATCCGCGCGGCGTTGTTTCTATCCGAGCGCCACGCCGGACTCTCGCCGGACGACAGCGAGAAGGTCATTGCCCTGTTGGACCACTATCACCTGCCGTTGGTGCTGCCGAAACACATCACCACCGACAAGGTGATGGAAAAACTCGCGCGCGACAAAAAGTTCTCCGCCGGAGCTATCCGTTTCGTCGTGCTCGACGCCCTCGGGAGCGCCAAAGTCATCAACACCGTCACCGCCGAAGACCTACGTGAGGCGATCGAAATGCTGCGCACCTCGCTGAAGCCGGATCAGTTCGAGTAAAGCTCCTCTTTCATAGCAACCACCCCGCTTGCCACGCGCTGCAGGCACCAAAAACCGCCAGCAGCCACATGCCTCAACAAGAAAATTGAACAGTCCCGGTTTAAATGCTCGTTTACCTCCCATGCAGCAAAAGCCCGTCACTTCCCGCAGAAAGTTCATCGCAGCCGCCGCCATGGCCGCAAGCTGGACGCTCGTTTCACACGCCGCCACGCCCGTGGCTCCGAAAAAACTCGTCCTGATCGCCGGCAAGCCGAGCCACCCGCCCGGCATGCATGAGTTCCACGCCGGCTGCCTGCTTTTCCAGAAATGCCTCGCCGGCATCCCCGGGCTAGAAGTTTCCGTCCACCCGAACCACTGGGTTTCTGACGAAAGCGTGCTGGAAACCGCCGACGCCGTGGTGATCTACGCCGACGGCGGCAACGGCCACCCGATCCTGGCAGACCCCGCCCGGAAGGCGAAAATCCAGAAGCTCGTCGATCGCGGTGGCAGCGTGATGATGATGCATTACGCGGTCCAGTGTGCGGACCTAGACAAGGACCAAGGCTCTTCCGGCGATGTCTTCCGCGACTGGATCGGCGGGGCTTACGAAGCCGGTTTTTCCTGCAACCCGATCTGGGACGCCGACTACGAAAAGTATCCCGACCACCCGATTTGCCGTGGGCTGAAACCTTTCAAAATCAAGGATGAGTGGTATTTCTCCATCCGCTTCCGCAAGGAAATGGCGGGCGTGAAATCGCTGCTAGTCTCTACCCCGAGCGACGAAACCCGTGACGGCCCCTACGTTCATCCCAAGGGCCCCTATCCGCACATTCAGGCGAAAAAGGGCGAGGAGGAAACCATGATGTGGTGCGTGGAGCGGCCCGACGGCGGCCGCGGCGTCGGCTTCACCGGCGGCCATTTCCACGCGAACTGGGCCGACGACAATTTCCGGAAAATCGCCCTCAATGCGATGCTTTGGATCTCCAAGATGCACGTGCCTGCTAACGGGGTGCAATCCGTCGTCACCGCGGAAGACATGGCGGCGAACCTCGACGACAAAAAGAAGAAGTGAGAGGGCTGCCTAACTGAATTGCGGAATTGATTTCGCACAAAATCCTCATCGCGACTCGGGCGGAATAAATGCTAATTCCCTCAACGGTTCGGGGCCAAGCTGCGCGAATCGGAATCAAGCAAAGCGCCCCAAGGAGCGGCGGAATCCGTCCGCCGATGTCCATGAAAAGCCAATGAGGGGAGCGAAGCGCGTTCCATTGTTACCTCATGGGCAAGGCGATTCGGAGATCGACTCTCCTTGAGTGCCTTGCACCCGAACCAGAATCCTTAGAGGCATTGGAATAATTTTCGCGTTCCCATTTCACTTCGGCCGGATCATCTCAAACAAGTCCCCCGTCCTGCAATACCAGTTCGGCACCGACATGCGGCCGACGGGATGGAATTTCTCACCCCGCACCCGCAGCGTTTCCGGGTCGAAATACTCTTCCCTCACCTGCACGCGGTGGACGATGCCGAGCACCAACCGGTTCTCGCCAATACGCTGGATGGAGTGCACCTTGCACTCCAAAGCCGCCGGCGCAGCGGCGATCCGCGGTGGCGCGATTGCCGATGAAGCCGTGGTTTCGAGCGCTTCGCGTTCGGTCTCGCTCACACCATAAGGCACGGAGGCCGCGGTGCGGACCATGACCTCCGCCAGCGCTTCATCCACCAGGTTCACGACGAACTCGCCAGTGCGCTCGCAATTCCGCGCCGTGTCCTTCGGCGATCCGTCGTCGCGGTTTCCCGGGGCGAAGATCACCAGCGGCGGCTCGTCGCCGAACATGTTGAAAAACGAAAACGGCGCGGCGTTCACGCTGCCGTCCTCGTTCAGCGTGGTGACCCAGGCGATGGGCCGCGGCGTCACCAGCCCCGCTAGAATCGGATAGGCGCGGTCGGCGTGGGTGGTGAGCAGGTCGAGTTCGATCATGACTTCGGGTCTCGGACGATACTCGTCGTTTCGCCGTCCGCAAACTTGGTGCGCATCATTTCACCGGGTTTCAGAGTGGCGGCCGAGGTGACGATTTTCCCGTCAGGCCCGAGCGTGATCGAGAAACCGCGCTGGAACGCGGACTCCGGCCCGAGCGCGCGCAGCAGTCCGCGCAGGCGGGCGAGTCGTTCGGCACGGGAAACCAGATTGTCCCTGCCGGCCCGCTCGAAGCGCTGGCGCAGGCCGGCCACCGTGTCCATCCGCCGCTCCAGCACCATTGCGGGGTGATGCGACTTGTGCCGCGCCCGGGCTTCATTCAAGCGAACGGTCAGCGCGTCGAGCGCGTTGCGGGTGGAGCGGAAAAGCTGGGCGCGCGCGGAGTCCAGGCGCATGACGGACTCGCGCAGGAGTTTCTCGCCATCGCGCTGAAGGACACCGCGTTTCAAGGCATCGACCGCGAGTTGCGAGCTCATCAGCCGCTCGCGGGTGACCCGCGCCATGCGCCGGCGGATCTGCGCCAGCCTGGCTAACAATTCCGCGCCATCCGCCACGGCCAGCTCCGCGGCGGCGCTTGGCGTGGGGGCGCGCAGGTCGGCCACGAAGTCCGCGATGGTGAAATCGATTTCATGGCCGACGGCGGAGATGATTGGAATCGGACAGGCGGCGATGGCCCGAGCCACGACCTCTTCGTTGAAATTCCAAAGATCCTCGATGGAGCCGCCGCCGCGCCCGACGATGAGCACGTCGCAGCGTGGATAGCCGAATTTCTCCGGCTCGCCCATCTTGGCGATGGCCTGGGCGATTTCCATTTCGGCTCCCCTGCCCTGCACCCGCACCGGAAAAAGCACCGGCTGCACCCACGGCGCACGGCGCGTGAGAACGTTGAGAATGTCCTGAAGCGCGGCCCCGGTTCCGGAAGTGATGAGGCCGATGGCCCGCGGAAACGGAGGGATCGGCATCTTCCGGTCCGCATCGAACAATCCCTCGGCATGCAGCTTCCGCTTGAGCGCCTCGAACTTCGCCTGCAAATCACCGGTGCCCGCGCGTTCCGCTTTCTGGACGATGATTTGGAGCTGCCCGCGCGCCTCGTAAACACTCGCCTCCGCGAACACCCGCACCTTCGCGCCGTCTTCCAGCGCATCCGATCCCTCACGTTTTTTCGCTCCGAACATGGCGCAGGAAATTTGCGCGCCCGCGTCCTTCAGCGAGAAATACCAATGTCCGCTGGCCTGTTTGCGCAGGTTCGACACCTCGCCCTCCACCCAAGTTTCACCGATCTGCACTTCCAACAGATTCTTCATCCGCCGCAGCAGTTGCGTGACGGAAAGCGCCTTTTCCTCGGAGGTCCTGGGTTTCGAAAACAAATCCACGCCGCAATCTGGCAAGCGCGGTGGATTTTTCGAGCGGGAAAATCCAAGAGTGTGTTTTACAGGCTGCCTGCGGAAGAATGTCGCGTTGATAGCGGGCGAAGCATTTTCACGGGCTTACCCGCCGCCTCTCGGCCGCGGGACCGGTGAGCGGCGAACACATCCATCATCCTCATGAAGAAAGGAGGGAATGCCTCCCCTTTCCACATTCAAGGCAGCGTGGGCACTGGTGCTTCAGAGTAAAATCAGTCGATACGAAATACGACGCCGAAGGGGACAGCCGAGGATTGCGGGCATTTGATCACCAACGCATCCGCTTCCTGTTTCCACTGGAGTTGCCCTTCGAAACCCAACAGACCCACCGAGTCCGGGGCTTTCTCAAGTAATCCCGCATCGCGGCCGAGGGCACGGATGCGGAGGATTTCGCCAGGTTTGGGCACGGCCATGATGAAGGCATAGACCGCCCCGTCCTTGCCGAGGGTGAAGCGCACATCGCTGGTGGCCATGGCGAAATCCGCGTGTTGTTTCACGATCGGGCCGGACGGGAAGGCGCGCGGGATGGATCCACCGGAACCGGGGCCGAAGCGCGCATCGAGAATCTTCAACGCGCCATTGCCGCCGAGCGTGAGTCGTTCCCCTTCGGCACGGGCAATCGAGCCATCTTTGCCGCCGAGTTGGTATTTCACGGCAAGCACCTTCGGCACTCCCGGCGCGGGATCGCCAATACCGAGCGCCTGCACGCTGACGGACATGTCGAGCTTGCCACCGTTGGCGAACTTGCCGATTTGTTCGGTCACGTTGGCCGACTGCGGGGATGTGCCTCCTGTTCCATCCTCGCCGATGATTTTCCAAGCGCTGCTGCCATAGATCGCGGCGGCGTTGCGGCGGGTGAACTCGCCGAAGTCCTGCCACATCTTCACGCCGCCGGGTTCGAGATCACCTTCGGGCGTGAGGCCGATGTTGAGGTTGAAATTTCCGTCGCGCGAGATCGCCTCGATCATCTGGAAGATCATGGCACGTGAATCGTAGAGCGTGTTATCCTCAAAAAACCACTCGCCCAAGGTGTTTTCCCAAACCCAGGGATCGCGCTTGATCGGGCCGGTATAACCGTTCTCGTGCGGTGCGGCGATGCCGGTGATGCGCGGGCCGCCCTTGATGACGGCCATGCAATCGACCGTGCCGCCGTTTTTCGCGGCGCGCTTGTTATACATGTGCGCCACGGCTTTCACGGTGGCGTCGCTGATCACGCCCTTGGCGGTGCCGCTACCGGTGAAGGGCTCGGTGCCGTCGGTGTAGAGCATGTCCGGATCGTAGTCGTCCACGAACTGCTTCACGCGGTGAAACCACTTGAGCGTGTATTGCTCGGCGAACTTGCGGTTTTCCGGATCGACGAAGAGATCCCTAACCGGCGTGAAAAAACCATCGCGGATGTTCTTACCCGGGAGTTCCTCGGCTTTGAGGTCGATGCCGTAGAGGTCCTTGGGATCGAGACCGTCCCACCATTTTCCCTTGCCGTTTTCCTTGGTGCGGGTGGCGGCATCGTAGGGCACGCCGGCTTTGGGGCCGCTTTTGTCCGCCCCGAAGGCGGTTTGGAACCACCACAACGAGTAGTCGGCGTGGAAGGCCATGCCGGTGCGGAAGTCGTGCTTGCGGGCCTCGGTGAAAAGCTCGCCGACGATGTCGCGTTTCGGGCCGACGTTGACCGAGTTCCACGGTTGGAACTTCGAGTTCCAGAGATCGAAATTATCGTGGTGCGCGCCTTGAACGAGGATGTAGCGGGCGCCGGATTCCGCGTAGAGATCCATCAGTTTTTTCGCGTCAAACTTCGGGGCTTTCCAAGCGTTGAGCACGTCCATGTAGCCGAATTCGGACGGATGGCCGTAGTTTTTCACATGCTGGTCATACATCCAGCGGTTGTTCGCGCGGCCTCGGCGGCCTTCCGGCGCTTGTTGGTAGAGGAAGCGCGCATACCAATCGCCATTGCGGCCCATCGACTGTGGTCCCCAGTGGAACCAGACGCCGATCTTCGCCTCGCGCCACCAATCCGGTTCGCGCTTGAGCTTGTCTGCGGTGAAGGATTTCCAATCGGCGGAAAACGGACCCGGCGCGATGGCATCCGGGATCAGATAGGGAACCTTGGCGGCGTCCGGCGTGAGCGGCTGCTCGACCTTTTTGTTGCCGCCATAGGCATCGGCGGGAGCACGGTCGCCATTCGTATCGGCCTCCTTGGTGAGGTCCGGCTCGGCATGGAGAAAGCTGGCGAGTAACAGGGATGTGATGACAGTGGTGGATCGCATGACAATGAGATAAAAACGGATGGATGCTGACGAGGCACGATGATGCACAGCGTCGCCTGTAAAGGTCGAATCACTACTCCAATTTGAGACCGGATCTTGCGTTGAACCCGCGGTTAATCGAATCTCCCGAAGACGCGGAGTTCATTGACCTTGAGCGATGGGCCGGATTTGGCGCGTTCGAGGCGGAGGAAACGGGCGCTGATGCCGGCTGGGACGTCGATGATCCATGGTTTAGCCTCGCCGATAGTGATGGATTGGCCTTCGGGAATCACCTTGGCCTCGTCCTTGCCATTGATGGAAAACTCGACACGGAGTTCCTTCGAAACGTTCGGCGCGGGGTCGCCGCCGCTCAGTGAGTTTTCCGCTTTCAAATGGAGGCTGCCGGAAACGATTGCCTGGCGGACCTTGTCGGTGACGTCCGCGGCTTGGGCACCATTGCCGTAGGTGGCTTTTTTGATCTCCAGAGTTGCAGATGGACCGGACGTGAAGGTGGCGAGTGGTTTCGCGTTGGTAAAATCCATCGTGTCGGAAATCTTCACGACATCGCCGGTTGCGGGCGAGCCGCTGGCTTCTATGCGATTGATGGCGCATGGCAGGGCAAGATCGATCAAGAGCCAGGGTTGCGCGTCATCCGGGTGGCTCACCCAACCGGTGTTATCCGCACCGTCGGTGGCTTTCGATGGATGGGTGGAGTTATCGGCGTGCGAGGAGGTGCGGCAGGCTTTCCAGAGGGCGACGTTTTGAACCGGCGAATCGTCCGCCACGGCAAGGCCGATCACGGTGTCGAGCCGATCCCAGTTACTGCCGGATGGAAGCGCGAGGCTGAGGCCGCTTTCATCCTGCTTGAGGGCGACGGTCTTTTTATCAGCTAGCAGAACCGCTTCAGAGAACTTCTTGCCATCGGCGGGCGGCGGGAGCTTGAGGATCTTCGAGCCATCGGCCGGGGCCTTGAGG
>JBIHZT010000411.1:0-4257 GCA_044240265.1 Luteolibacter sp.
GAACATCGCGCACGGGCACCCGTTCCACGCGTAACGGGGTGTCTGACATCGCGTAACGGGGGTCCGTACATCGCGCACGGGCACCCGGACAAGGCGTAACGGGGGGCCTGACATCGCGTAACGGGGGTCCTGACATCGCGTAACGGGGTGTCTGACATCGCGCACGGGCGGTGAAAACACGGGCCCGCGGCGGCGGGATCGAGTTTTTCGCGCCCGTAACGCCCGTCATGGGGCATCTGACACGGGAACGGAAGGTCCGGCACCGCGTTGCCGGGTGATTACGCAGGTCCCTGAGGATGATGACCGTGGAAGGAACCAAGCGCGGACAGGATCACCTATTGTGGAATCATAATTTTATAAAAATACTGAATATGAAACTTTTTGATGGCAGGAAGGAAATCGCGGTTTTCGGGAAATACCAAGGAAAGGTTCTTATCCGCGGATGAAGGCACGTAGATGGGGTCGTCTATTGGTACAGGACAAAAGCTTGTTTTGAAAGGAGGCCGCTGCAAAGTTGCGCCGTCATGAACCTCATCGTCAAAGAAACCATCGACCGCTGCCGCGCGGCCGGACTGCGCCGCACCAAGGCGCTTGAGGAACTGCTGACCACGCTGCTGGAAAGCAAGCGGCCGATGACACTCTCCGAACTCGCCACCTCCAAGCGACTCACCGACCAGTGCGACAAGGCGACGGTTTTCCGACTGCTCCAGCGGCTGACGGAACACGGCATGGTCCGGCGGCTGGGCCTGCACGAGCGGGCGGCATATTTCACGCTGATCGTCCCGGGCAAACACAGCGACTATCTGATTTGCACCAGCTGCGGCAGCATCGAGCCGATCAAGGCGCCGTGTCCGGTGCACCAGTTGGAAGACGAGATCCGGGAGAAGACGGGATTCCGGAATCTCTATCACGAGCTGGAATTCTTCGGCGTGTGTCCGAAATGCGCGTGAGCGCCGCCGGACCGCGTGTCTCCAGACTCGCCTGAGAAAGTGAGGTCCAAGGGAAGCGCCTTGGCTCGTTCGCTTTGGCGGTTCTTTCGCATGCGAGTCTGGAGACTCGCGGTCCAGGGACCCACCAATGGCGGGGAATCGCATCCTCGCGGTACAATCCCTTGCGTCGCGCCTTGCCCGCTACTATTTCTCCCGCGTGTCCCACACGGACGATTCCACCCACGGCTGGCTCCGGCGCGCCGTGACTCAGCCCGAATTCGCCGCGCGCCTGGCCCCTCTCGCCAAAGGTGATCGCGAGGTCGTGCTCGATCAGTCCGCCGAGGCGGCGCACGCGTTTCTCGCGGCGGTCGTGACTCTGGCGGCGAAGGACCGGAAAAAATCGCGGCTGTGGCTGGTGTCCGACATGCCGCGGCATCGCGAGCGGCTGGCGTCCGAACTGGAATTATGGGGCGTGACCGGACTCGTGCTGCCGGACGGACCGGTGGAAACGGGCGATGGCACGATCGCCGATCCGGAATCGGCGGCGGAGTGGTTTTCGGTGTTGGAAATCCTCGCCCGCTCGGAAAGCTGCGTGATTATTTGTGGCAGCGACGCGTTTGCCGGCAAGGCCCCCTCCCCCAAAGCACTGCGCGCGAGCCGCACGCCGCTCAAGCCAGGGACGGCGCTCGATCCGGTGCAACTCGCACAAACGCTGACCGGCCACGGCTACGAACGTGTCCCCACCGTCACCGCCCGCGGCCAGTTCGCGGTGCGCGGCGGGATTCTTGATCTGTTCGCCTGGCAGGCGGCTAAACCGCTGCGACTGGAGTTTTTCGACACGGATCTGGAATCGATCCGTGAGTTTGATCTCGATTCGCAGGCATCGACCGCGAAGCTGCTGGAGTCGGATTTGTTACTCGCCGAGCCGTCGTCCGAGGCGACCGTCGCGGACTATCGGCGGAAGACGGATCTCATCATTTCCTTCGGCGCGGAGATCGAAAAACCCGACGTGCGCATCCTCGAAGGCGCGGCGGAGTTTAACAGCACGGAGGACGACACGCTGGCCTGTTACGGCAGCCCGCTGGGCACCTTCGAGGCGGGCGATTTCGTGTTGGAGGAAACGCGGCGGGAAAATTTCTTCCGCCAGCTCAACGACTGGAAACGCGGCGGCTGGGACATCGCGATGGTCTTCGGCAACAAGGGCGAGGAAGAGCGCTTCGCCGAACTCGCGGGCAAGGATCTGGAACGCGATCTCGGACTGATACCGATCCGGGGGGAATTGCTGGCAGGATTCACCGTGCCGATTTCCAAGCTCGCGGTGCTTTCCTCGTCCGAGCTGTTCGGCCGCTACCGCACGCCCGGCGGGCCGCGCCGCTCACTGTTGGAAAAGGCCCGCGCCGCCCGTGCCCGCGCGACCATCGACGAGATGGAAGAGGGCGATCTGGTGGTGCATTACGAATACGGCATCGGTCGCTTCAAGGGCATCCAACAGGGAGACGAAGGCGACGAACTGGTGCTGGAATACCGCGACGGCGTGCAACTCGGCGTGCCGCTGGAGCAGGCGCATCTGGTAGGGAAATACGTGGGCCTTGGCGGCAAGACTCCGGAGTTGAACAAACTTGGCGGGGCGGCGTGGAAGACCGCGCGGAAGGCGGCGGAGAAATCCATCATGGACTACGCCGCGCAATTGCTGCGCGTGCAGGCCGAGCGGCAGGGAGAAGTTGGATTCGCCCATCCGCCGGATTCGCGGTGGATGTGGGAGTTCGAGCGCTCGTTCCATTACACTGAGACGACCGACCAGCGGCGGGCGATCGATGAGACGAAGTTAGACCTCGAATCGACCCGCCCGATGGACCGGCTGATCTGCGGCGACGTGGGATTCGGGAAAACCGAAGTCGCCATCCGCGGCGCGTTCAAGGCGATCACCAGCGGCAAGCAGGTTGCCATCCTCGTGCCGACCACCGTTCTGGCGGAACAACACTGGCGGACCTTCCGCGAGCGAATGTCGGACTATCCGATCCGCATCGATCTGCTCAACCGCTTCCGCACGGCGTCCGAAACTCGCGAGACCATTGCCGGACTGGCGGATGGCTCGGTGGATTTGGTCATCGGCACGCACCGCTTGGTTTCCGGCGATGTGAAATTCAAGGATCTCGGGCTGGTCGTGGTGGACGAGGAGCAACGCTTCGGCGTGGCGCACAAGGAGAAATTCAAACAACTCTTCCGCCAGGTGGACGTGCTGACACTTTCCGCCACGCCGATCCCGCGGACTCTTTACATGGCGCTGATGGGAGCGCGCGACATGTCCACCATCGACACCCCGCCGCCGAACCGGGTGCCGGTTTCGACCACCGTTTGCGCCTACGACGAGCGCATCATCCGCGACGCGATCCGCCGTGAGATGAAACGCGGCGGGCAGACGTTTTTCCTGCACACCCGGGTGAAGACCATCGACATGATGGCGTCGAAGATCCGCGAGTTAGTTCCCGAGGCCAAGGTGCTCATCGGCCACGGGCAAATGGACAAGGACGACCTGGAAGTGGTGATGCACGCCTTCGTCAAAGGCGAGGCCGACGTTTTATTAGCCACCACTATCATCGAGACCGGCATCGATATTCCTAACGCCAACACCATCCTCATCGACCGCGCCGACCGCTTCGGCCTGGCGGATCTCTACCAGCTCCGCGGCCGCGTGGGCCGGGCGGGAGAAAAAGCCTACGCCATTTTACTCCTGCCGCGCGACATGATGACGGTCGGCGACGCCCGCAAGCGCATCAACGCCATCAAGGAATACACCGCGCTGGGCTCCGGTTTCAAAATCGCGATGAAGGACCTGGAAATCCGCGGCGCGGGAAATTTGCTCGGCACGAAGCAGTCCGGCCACATCTCGCAGATCGGCTTCGAGCTGTATTGCCAGCTCCTCCGCCAGTCGGTGGACCGGCTCAAAGGCCGCAAGGACGCGCCGCGCGGCGAGACGAGTTTCAAGGCGGACTTCATCGTCTTCAGCGAGACGGCGTATGCCCGCGAGGACCCGAAACTCGTGTTGCCGGCTTTTTTGCCCGCTGCGTGGTTGGAGGAAACCAAGGTCCGCATCACCGCTTACCGCGAGATTTCCGAAGCAGGCACGTTGAAGGCCATCGACGCGCTGGAGGCCTCGTGGCGCGACCGTTTCGGCCGGATCCCGGAGGCGGCGGCGCGGCTCTTGGAAATCACCCGCATCAAGGCGCTCGCCGCCTCGGAAGGAATCGCCTCGGTGGAAATCAGCGGCCAGCGGCTGATGCTTCACCGGAATGGAGATTACATCCTCCTTGAAGGTCGCCGTTTTCCC
>JBIHZT010000020.1:0-14315 GCA_044240265.1 Luteolibacter sp.
CGGGCGATCCGGAGAATCTCGCGATCTGGCGGAAATGCATCGAAGTTTCGAAAGCGGGGCTTCAGAAAATCTACGACCGGCTCGATGTGAAATTCGATTTCTGGCACGGCGAAAGTTACTACAACGACAAGCTCGCCGGCATCGTCGAGGAGTTCCTGGAAAAAGGCATCGCCCGCGAGAGCAACGGCGCGGTTTGCATCTTTTCCGACGGGAGCAAACCGCTCGAACAGGACCCCTTCAAGGTCCACAAAGAGGAAGGCTGGACGGACAATCCCACACTCATCCGCAAAGCGGACGGCGGATTTCTCTACGCCACCACCGATCTCGCGACGATCCAGTTCCGCATCGACGAATGGAAGGCGGATCACATCTGGTATGTGGTCGGGGTGCCGCAGCAACTGCATTTCCGCCAGCTCTTCGACGCGGCGGCGCGTTGGGGGAAGACCGGGGATTTCCAGCACGTCGAGTTCGGCTCCATCCTCGGCGACGACCGCAAGCTGATGCGGACGCGCACCGGGGAAAACGTCGGCCTGGTCGAGGTGCTTGAAGAAGCGGTCGAGCGCGCGGCGAAGGCCATCGCCGAGAAAAACCCCGACCTACACGGCGAGGAAGCCAAGCAAATCGCGGAAACCGTCGGCATCGGTGCGGTGAAATTCGCCGAGCTCTCGCAAGGCCGCCTGACCGACTACGTTTTCTCATGGGACCGGATGCTCGCGCTGCAAGGCGACACCGCGCCGTATCTCCAATACTCGCACGTCCGCATCCGCTCGATTTTCCGCAAGCTCGACGCGCCGTTCGACGCGACCACGGCGGAAATCCACCTCAACGAACCGGCTGAAATCCACTTGGTGCGCCTGCTCGTGCGTTTCGGCGAGGTCCTACCAACCATCCTCGAAGATTTCCGCCCGAACCTGTTGGCCAACTACGTGCTCGAGCTCGCCCGCGCCTTCCACTCGTATTTCGAAGCCTGCCCGGTGCTCAAGGCGGACGAACCGATCCGCTCCAGCCGCCTCGCTCTGTGTGAACTGACTTCGCGCACGTTGAAACAAGGACTCAATCTGCTCGGCATCGACGTGCCGGAGCGGATGTGACGTTCCTGCCCCGCAGAAATCGCGACCGCGTGACACAGGCATTCCTGTCTGTTCTTCAAAATCAAGCCCGACATTCCGAGAAATCCCGGCCTACAGGGAGCTTCTTCATTTCAGAATTTCAGCTTTCAGCTTTACCAAAATCCCCCTGAAGCCCATTGTCCGGATACCCAATTGCCTTTCCCAAAGGCCCACAGAGGCAATTTCCTAGCAATAATTTGATATGAATTTCTTTCGATCGATCATCCTATGGTGCTGCATCCTCTGTGTATGTCCTCTGGCTAAGGCAGAGGAAGACCCGGATTTTTCGCGCGGCTGCGCCATCTATCAGCACGGAAAGGGAAAAACTGCGGACTACCCCGAGGCGCTTGCGCATTTCATGAAAGCCGCCGAGAGGGGCCACGCTCGCTCCCAATTCTACGTGGGGCGCATGTATCACCTCGAGTCGAGCATTGGCATCGACTTGGAGGCCGCTAAAAAGTGGTACCGTCTCGCGGGGGAAAAAGGCGATGATTGGGGATGGAACAATCTTGGAAATATTTACAGCAGGACGGATGGCCCCAATCATCTTGTTGTCGAGTATTACACCCGCGCCGCCGAGTGCGGTAACGAGCAGTCCCACTACAGTCTGGGGCAGGCTTATCGTTACGGGTTCTACGGACTGCCGGTTGATCCGGACAAGGCGATGCAGCACCTCCAGCAGGCTGCGGAACTCGGACAGTCTGAAGCAGCCTCAATGGTGGGTACGATCTATCTTGAAGGCTGGCAATCCGTTCAGCCCGACAAAGTGAAGGCTGCCCACTATTTCAGCCTTGGCACGAAAGGACGAGACGCTTGGTGCATGCATGCGCTCCAGAAACTGCTTCACGACCCGGAGGTTCTGAGTCGGTCTGACGAAGCGACCCTCCAAGGATGGCGGGAAATCTGCCTGAACTATGAGAAGCAGATCGAGCTAGAATTACAGCCCGTCCTTGCGCAGGTTCGCGCCGCCTTTGAAGCAGGCGACCCGAAAGCCGCTCGGCAAATTCTCGACGAAGCCTTCGAACGGTGGGCTGGCGAATCGGAAGTTAATCGCAATTACATCTATGGCTCGGCGATTTGGGACGAAGCTCAAATCAAGGGCGGTCGCGCCGACACCCTGTGGAGCATTTTCCTATACAACTATTTATACGATCTCCGGAAGCGCAGAGACCTTGGTATTCCTTTGATTAATATCAAAATCAATATTCACGAATGTCTTATCGAACTCGGCCAATACGGTCTCTTGCGTCAATCCCTCGAGATGTCCAAACGCCTCGTAATCCAAAGCGACAATGTCGATGTGGATGCCGTTCTTAGCCGGGTGGAAGTGGGGCCGGATTACCAGGTCCTTGGCGCGGAGAAATTGCCCGTTTTCGTAAATCCGAAAATCGGCCGCACAAACACTGCCGGCGAACTAATCTGTGGAACCGCCATGTATTTCCTGCGGGATCTAGCCAATGAACGGCTCCTTGTCGGGGACTGGAAAACGGCCCTCATTATCGCGGAATGGTGGAAACGATGGAACGCCGCCTTCGGAAAACCCGGAGCCGTCCCGAAGCGATCGTTCCCGGGGTGCGAGGATGAGTTGGCGCTACTGCCTATGGAGATGAGAATGAAGGCGTATGCTTCCCTCGGGCTTCCCGAACGGGAGGCTGAAGCCGCCCGGCAACTCGTCGCGCTGAACTCCAATAGCTACGGCGGACGAATATCTCACATCGCCCAATTGCGGTTGTTCGAACTCGCGGTGGATCAAGGTCGAAGCGGTGAAATCGACCTCAAGGAACTGGAGTCCTTGGAAGAGAAAATCCGTAACAATATTCTCGCGAGCAGCCACACATGGAAATTCGCAAAGCTGGTGAAGGCCAAGGTCATCGCGAAGACGCGAGGACTGGATCAAGCATTGCCACTCGTCCGGGAGGTTCTTGAGGAAACAAGCGATGACGTTCTTGCCCCCCTGCGCTTGGAAGCCCTCCTGGTGTCGGCGCAGTTGTCGCTTGAGGCTGGCATCACGGATGGCGTCGCTGAGACTTTGAGCCAGGCTCTTGAATCCGCCCGCAGTCGGGGAATGCTCTTGAAGGAGATGAGGGTTTACGAACTTTATGTCGATTACCTCATCGCCACCCACCAGTACGATGCCGCCGTCGAAATGCAGAACCGCGTCATCGATCTGATCAAGGCACTCAAGCTCACTCCACGACTCGAAGGTGCGCTGTCACGGCTTGAAAAGATCATCTCCCTCCGACAACAGAGCCTCGTCGCCGCCCCTGTTGGAGGATCGGCCGGCAGCGAATCCCCACCCCGACAGAAGGAAACGACTCGTGAAGGGCAAGGGAGCAGTCGAGGCAACGACCCGCCAAATCCACAGCTTCCCGGCAAGGCAAAGTCGTCCCTGACACTGCAACCCAAGGGCATTCGCACGCTCCCCATCGGCAACGAGGCTTCTTCCGTCTTTCTCCTGAGCAACCTCTCGACACGACCCGCCGAAGCCGTCCTCAAGATCAAGAGCGATCAATTTCACTTCACGCTCGATGAGCAGCATGAGGGGCAACTCACAGTGGTTTGCAAGCAGCAGGGCGAGGAAATCACCCGCGAGCTGGATTGCCGGGCTGACGTCCCGGGAGGGGCTCAGTTTCCGATCGTTCTGATTGCGGAAGGTCTTGCCTCAATGGCGGAAGGGGCCGTCTCCATTTCTTTGACCGGCGATTCCACCGGTTCCGCGACCGGACAGGAGAGCACGTGGCTCATCCAGCAGAAATCCGAAGCCGGAGTCATCGCGATATTGGACGCCGCTCGCTTGACCGACTCCAACTTTTCGCTCGTGCCGGTATTCCACCAACTCGCATCCACCGAAGCGGGGCGGAAAGCCGCGCTGAGGGTGATCGCCAGCGAACCGACTCGCGTGGAGGGCTTCGCTGCGGACGGAACTCTTCTATTCGTCGATGCCGAGGGAAATGGCAGCTTCGGCGACGCTGGAGACCTCATCGCCACTGAGGAAATGGATGATCTTAGCCCGGTTCTGAAGCCCGGTCTGGAATCAGGAAAGTTCGCCCTTCGCTATCGCCCACGGTCAAAGTCGCTGTCCCAGCCGATGGAGATTCGGATCGAGACGCGCGAGCTTGGAAACGGTGCCGCATGGAAGCTCGACGCGGTCGATTTGCTGGAACCTTGAGTGCGGCTTGCTCCTCTCTTCGGGTAGTTCTAGGGATATGGACGATGGCAAACCACGGCAAAACCGGCGGGCTTAATCCAAGTCGACCAGCAGGGTGACGATCCGCGCGGGCTCGCCGTCTTGGGTGCAGGTGAGCAGCACCTGCCGCCCGCCGAGCAGGACCATCCGGGGAAAACCGCTCATCCGCGAGGTGCTGCTGGGAATGACAAGTTGCGGTTCCGACAGCCGGCCCCCGGGGGAAAGCGTGCGGAGATAAATGCCACCTTGTTCGCCAGTTTTCTGACCGGTCATTTCCAACCAGCTCATCACCATCGTGCCGTCGGCCAGCATCACGCTGTCCACGCGGCCCTGCGGCCGTCCCAGATCCACGCGCGCGACGGGACCGAAGGCCCCGCCCGCATTGTCCGACATCCGGGCCAGGACCCGGGCTTGGTGGTCCGGAGCCGTGAACCAAACAGCGCCGACCCGATCGCCGCGCTCCGCCAGCTGGGGTCCGTTGACCGGACAGCCGGCGAATTTCCAGGCGTCGGCGTGCAACGGCCCGAGCCGGTTCCAGGCCTGTCCGTCGAAGCGCACGAGCTGGATGTCGCGGATCTCATCCTTGGTGCGGCCCCGATAGGCGAGCAGGGCGCCGCCGGCGGTGGTCGGCACGAAGGACAGCTGGCAGCAGTCGCATACCGAGTCGTCCACGAGGATGTCGGGTCCGGGCCGGCCGTCGAGCATCCGGGCATAAAGCGCCATGCGTCCGCGGTTCCGCCTGTCAAGCCAAGCGGCGAGCATCCGGCCGTCGGCCAGGGGTTGGAGGGCGACGAATTCCACCGCCAGCGACTCGTCGCTGACGGGCAGGTCGGGACTCCAGGTTTCCCCGTTGTCGGTCGAGCTGCGGTAGATGGCGCGATAAACCGGGCCGTGGTGGCCGTCGCCGCCGGCGGCGGTTTGATGTTCGGGATTGTTGACGAGCCACACGGCGGTCAGGCGGCCGTCGCGTCCGACAGCCAGCTGCGGGAAATCCGCCCAGTTGGCCAAAAGGTCGGCACCCTGCACGACGGTGCGCGCGGCGGACCAACTCCGCGTTTTCACCTCGAAACGACTGACCTTCATCGCCCAGGCCTCGTTTCCGGCGGGTTCCAGCCACGACAGCCAAGGTGTGCCATCCGGGGAGAGCACGAGGGACGAGCCCATCGTGCCTGCGGCGGCCGGCGTCGGGATGTCGGTCGCCGGGGTGGCGGCGTGCAGGCCCGCCGTCGCGACCAAACCGAGCGCGGCAACCAGGAGAAAACGGAGAAGCCTCTGATTATTCATCACACAAGGATGACACGATGAAGCAGCGGTGCGCGCAAATCTTTTTCCGCGCGGCGGAGCCGGCGCCGGCCGACCGCGACGTGCTGGCCTATCAGGACGGCGGCCGCGTGCAGGGCCGGCTTCTCTGGTGTCAGTCCCCGCAGCAGAACAAATGCGACTTCTTGGATGAGAAAATGTGCCACTGCTGAGACTTCACTGAAGAGTCTTTGGGGTCAGTAGTATTGCGTGAAAAAGGGTTGCTGGAACCTTGAATTGCGGATTACTCTCCCCTTCGGGCAGTTCCGGGGATGTGGACATGAGGTGGAAAGTCGATTGCAAAACGAAAAGTGACACTTTAGTATCACTATCATGCGAACGGAACTCGTCACGACCCTGAAAAGAAAAGCTACCGAACTGATCTCGGAAGTCACTTCCGCTCACGAACCGCTTTTGATCACCCAACACGGCTTGCCCGCCGCCTATCTGATCGATGTGGCGACCTATGAATCGATGGAGTCGAGAATCCAACTCCTTGAAGGAATCGCAAAAGGTGAGAAGGCTGTTTTTGAAGGGCGGGTAGTTTCTCACGACGAAGCAAAAACCCGGATGTCACGATGGCTCGATTGATTTGGACCGAGCCCGCTCTCGAAGATCTGGGACAGATTGCGGATTATATCGCTCTTGATGATCCCGCTGCGGCCAAGCGTTTGGTCCGGAAGGTCTTCCTCAAGGTAGAGCTTCTGCAGGATTTTCCCGAAATAGGTTCCGTCCCACTCGATCTTCCCGAGTCAAGATACCGCCACCTTGTGCTTAGACCGCTCCGAATCTTCTACCGAATTGAGGGTGACACGATCTTTATCGTTTACGTCATGAGAACCGAACGACTGCTCAAGGCTTCCGACCTCGAAGAACACGACCCATAAACGGTGGCGGAATTCACCGCTTGCCAGTCCACGGATCCGCTTCCATGGCCTCCACCGAACCATGCGCAGTCCGCCGGCCCCGTTCGCCGAAAAACGACGTGAAATGAGCTTCCATGACCCTCCGTATCCCGCTAAGAAACCCGCCCGCCGTTAGCGCTCCCGGTCCTGATTTCTGAACACCCTCCCCATGCCTGTCCCACCATTTTACGTCATCGGCCACAAAAACCCCGACACCGACGCCATCTGCTCCGCGATCGGATACGCCTCCCTGCTGCGGGCCGTCGGCGAGGAACCCAATGCAGTCGCCGCGCGCTGCGGTGAGATTTCCCAGCGGACGAAGTGGGTCCTGCAACGCGCCGCGCTCGAAGCGCCGGTTTTGCTGACCGACGTGCGAATGAACGCGGGCATGATCTGCCACCGCAAAATCATCAAGGTGAGCGTGACCGACACCTTCCTCACCGCCTACCGCCGCATGCTCGCCGCAGAGATCCGCTGCGTACCGGTCGAGGATGACGAGGGAAATCTCTGCGGCATCCTGCGCTACTTCGATTTGCTCAAACTCCTGCTCCCCGCCGATACCGAGGGTCTCAGCGTGCGGACCATCCACGTTTCCCTGGCCAAGCTCGCGGACACCCTGCAAGCCGAGAGCCTCGGGGCGATGCTGCCTTCCCCGGAATTCGAGGAAGACCTGATCCTGCTCGTCGGCGCGTCGTCGCAGGCCACTGTGGACAAGCGGCTCAAGCAAGCCATCGAGGAAGGAAACATCGGCCAATTTCTCGTCATCTGCGGCGACCGGCCCATCGTCCAGCGATATGCCATCGATCACGGAGCCCGCGCCCTGCTGGTCACCGGAGACAATCCGGTATCCGCGGACATTCTCGCTTACGCCGCGCGGAAAGGCGTGGTGGTGCTGCGCTGCCATCAAGACACGGCCAGCGCCTCGACCCTCATCCGCTGCTCCCGTACCGTGCGGCACGTGATGGAGAAAAATTTCCTCACCATCGGTGCCGCCGAACCCGTCTCGCGCTTGCGGAAAAGCCTCGCCGCCGTGGATCAGGACCTGTTTCCGGTGCTCGATCACACCGGCGGCCACATGATCGGCGTCATCGCGAAATCCGACCTCGTCGATCCGCCGCGCATGCGCATCGCCCTCGTCGATCACAATGAATACGCCCAGGCCGTCAACGGCGTGGAGGAAGCGGAAATCACCGAGGTCATCGACCACCACCGCCTCGCCGGCGACCTCGTTTCCCGCGAACCGATCCGCTATTTGAACGAACCGGTTGGCTCGACCTGCACGCTCGTCGGCCGGAAATTCTTCCATCGCGGCCTGATGCCCGCGCCGAGCGTGGCCATGTGCCTGTGCGCCGGCATCGTCTCGGACACGCTCTGCCTGACCTCGCCGACGACCACCCTGCTCGACCGCGAAATGCTCACCTGGCTCAGCGGCGTGGCCGGCGTGGATCCCAAAAAATTCACCGACGAGTTCTTCGCCGTCGGCTCGCTGATCGCCAGCGGCACCACTGACGAGATCCTCAACGCCGACCGCAAGTCCTTCACCGAGCAGGGGCTGAACATCAGCATCGCCCAGGTGGAAGAGCGCGATCTGGTAGGCTTCGCCGCCCGGCGGGTGGAGTTGGAAGCCGCGCTCAAGGAGCTTTTCGAGCGCGAGCACTACGACCTGGCGGTGCTCGCCGTGACCGACGTGGCGCTGCATCACAGCATGATTCTCGCGATTGGCAAGGAAGCCGCATTGGCGAAGCTGCCGTTCGAGCGGATCGATGAAAGCCTCTTCCACGCCCCCGGTGTGGTCAGCCGCAAGCGCCAGATTTTCCCGGCGGTGTGCGAGGCGATCCAGCATTCCGGCTGATCCGTTGGACCGTAGTGACGATCACCGGCCGCCGCGAATTCTCCTATTGCTTCAAGTAACCGCTCAGACTTTCCCGCAGCGTCGTCCGCGCGCGGAACAGCAGGCTCTTCACCGCAGACACGGATAACTCGAGCACCACCGCGATTTCCTCGTAGGAAAGCTGCTCGTAACGGCGCAGGACCACGGCCATCCGCTGGGTCTCCGGCAGCGCGGCGATCGCGTCATCGACGGCCTGTTGGAGCTCGGCCTGGAGCAGTTCCGCATCCGGCTGGCGATCCGGGCTGGCTTCGATGAGCTGGTTGGAATTCTCCTCGCGCTCGTCCGAGGAAACCTCCTTTTTCCGGCTTTTGCGGCGGCTTTCGTTGAAGACGAGATTCCGCGTGATGGTGTAAAGGTAGGTCGTGAACTTCGCGTCCGGCCGGTAGCGTTTCGCATTCCGCCAGATGCGCAGGAAAACCTGTTGGGCGATGTCCTCCGACTCGGAGGCGTTCCCCAACATCTTCGCCACCGTGCCGATCACGGCATTCTGATGGCGCTCGACGAGTTCGCGGAACGCCTCATGGTCCCCCGCCCCGATGCGCTCCATCAATACGAAATCGATGACGCTTCCGTCTGCCGGATTTGGAACGGAATCAGCCTCCATCTTCAGGTAAAAAGGGGTAGCGGCGACATCGGCGCTGAGCATGCGGCATTCAACCTCGGACCGCAGGCGAAGTTGCGCGGGAATCCCATGGGCGTCAAAGTTCCGCGGACTTCGCCCACGCCTCCACCTCCTCATCCAGGAAAAGCCCGTCAATCACCTCGCGCGCCCAGTCCTCGCGTTTCGCCAACTCATTGAGCATCCGCCACGCCACCACCTGCACCGCCGGCATTTCGCTCCACACGACTTCCGCCAGGCACTGCCATTCGCGGCCCTTCAGCCGCTTCGGGTGTTCCAGCACCTCATGGCACGCCTCGCTGACCAGGAGCGTCCGCTCGATGTCCGGCTCGTCCGCCACTGGCGGCACCTCGTACGGTCGGAGCGGCACGCCGGATGCTCCGGTGAGTTCGCATTTTGATTTGGCCCGCCGCGCGAGATCCTTGCCCAGCCCTTGCAAGGCCAGCACCCGCGCCTGGTGCGTCTCGTAACCTTTTCCCATGCGGGAGACTAGCATGGGAATTCCGCTGCTTGGAATCTTGAATTTTCGCCGCCTGTCCTTGCGGCTTTCCATCCTCATGAACTGTGCTAGAGTCCGCGTTGTGAACCTGACGAAGTATCATCCCCCGATCCGGCGCCTGCAGGAGGACTTCGCAGCCCGCATCGCCCGGCGGAAAACCATCGCCGCCCGCGGCCCGCGGCCGCCGAAGAGCAAGATCACGGATAACAGCGAGCCGTGGCTGGCAAATCCGAACTCGGTTTCGGACTACTTGGAAATATCATCCCGGGTCAAACAGAGCGAAACTTTATGGCTGCAACGGTTCAATCCTTCATCGACCAGCTGACCCTGAACCATCGGGTCGTGCTCCTCGGAGGTGTTGCCGTCATCGCCCACGGCTATTCCCGCCATACTCAGGATGCGGATATCTGGCTCGATCCCATGTCCTCCGCTGAAGAGTGGGCGGACGCGATCTTGTCAGCCTGCCGGACCGTGGAGGGCGCAACCATTCACCGCCTTCCGGGCTGGACCGAGGTTTTCGGGACGCAGCTCGCCTCCGCAGTGGAGGAAACCGGAATGCTGCGTATCCTCGGGCTCGACTGCCCGTTGGACATTTTCCGCAGACCCAACGAATTCGACGAGTGCGAATTCGACGCCGTGGTATCCCGGACCTCGCGGAGTGGAGACGGCACGCTACTTCCTGATCCTATTGATTTGATCCAAAGCAAGTTGGACACTGGCCGCGACAAGGACTTTCATGATATTCAGCACCTCGAATCCGTCGTCCGCACCACCTACAAGAAGCGTCTTCCCACCGCCTCCTTTGAAGAAGCCGAGGCGATGCTCGGGCGCTATTCCGAGTGGCAGGTGCTTGTCCCGGCGCTTGAAAACCCTTCGCCCAAAGTCCGCGAGCTCGCCATGACCCATCTCCGCGAGTTCGCCACGGCGGGAGATCCCTTCTCGCTGGCGATTCTCGAAGGCCGCGAACTACCGTGACAGCCACGCCACCGCCGACTTCGCCGCCCGCGTGCCGGTGGCGAAGCAGCCTTGCATAAGGTAGCCGCCGGTGGGCGCTTCCCAGTCGATCATTTCCCCGGCGAGGAAGACGCCGGGGAGTTTTTTCAGCATCAGCGTGTCGTCGATTTCACTCCAGCAGACGCCGCCGGCGGAGGAAATCGCCTCATCGAGCGGGCGCGGGCGGGTGAGCGGGATGAGGCAGTTTTTCACTTCGCGGGCGAGGGAATCCGTATCCGGCCAGGTTTTCCGGGCGAGGATGGCGTGGGCGGGCTCGCTGAGTTTCCAACGGGCGCGGGCTTCGTGGAGGAAATCGCGGCGCACGGATTCCATCTTCGCGACGAGCTGTTCGTGAGTGAAAGTCGGCTTGAAATCGATGGTGATGGCAGGCTCCGGCATCGCGCGGAGGACGCTGCCGAGTTGGTAAATCGCGCCGCCTTCCAGACCGTAGCGGGTGACCATCAGCTCACCGATGACGGTCAATTCTCCGGCGCGGACGTGAAGATTTTTCAACGGCTTGCCCTCGGCGGCGGCAAGGACATCGGGCGGCCATTCGTGTTCCCAGCCGCAGTTCGCCGGAGCGAGCGGATGGTGGGCGATGCCGAGGCTTTGAAAAATCGAGGTCCAGCCGCCGTCGGAGCCGGTTTTCGCCCACGAGCCACCGCCGAGGGCGAGGATGACGGCGTCGGCAGCGGCGGTGTGGCCGTTTTCAAATCCGAGTTTGCCGGGTTCGAGCGAGACCAGCCGGTGGTTCATCTCGAAGCGGACACCCAACCCGCGCAGCCGCTCGATCCACCGGCGGAGCAGCGGCGCGGCTTTAAGAGCCCGCGGGTAAACGCGGCCGCTGGTCGCTTGGAATGTTTCCACGCCGAGATCGGCCGCCCAAGCGCGAAGGGCGGCGGGATCGAAGCCGGCAATGAGGTTTGCCCAGATTTCCGCTGGCTGGCCGGGGCCGGAATAGCGGGTGGTGAAGCGGTCGAGCGATTCGCCATGGGTGAGATTGAGTCCGCCCTTTCCGGCGACGAGAAATTTCCGGCCGACCGATGGCTTGCCGTCGTAAAGCGTGACTGCCAGCCCGGCGGTGGCCGCCACTTCCGCCGCGCGGAGGCCGGCCGGGCCGCCGCCGATGACGGAAATTTGGGAATGGGGGTGCACGGGCGGAAGGTTAGGAGAATGACGACTTTTGGCCAGCGGTGATTGAATATCTCCGGAACACGCGGCGAAACGCTTGCCCATTCCTTCCGCCGTGATGGAATACCCGTCTCCGACCACTTCCCAATGAAACTTCACTACCTACTCGCCGCGCTCGTCCTCTCGAGCTGCAACCAGGGCATCATTCCCACTGATCCGCCGTCGCTTGCGAAGAGCGCGCGCGTGGCCCGCGGCAAGGCGGCCAGTCCGGAAGAGCAGGCGGCACTTTATCTGCAAAAGGCGGCGCAAGCGGCATCCGGCATCGGCTCGGGCCACGTGGCCACTCCGGCGCTGGAAACCTACAACACCGCTGCGGCTGATCTCGCCGTGCTCCTGCGCAGCGCGGACGGCGGACGCTTGTGGAACCGTCCGCTCACGGTGAGCAGCGGCGGCAAGACCTATCAGCTCCGCTTCCAGCCGGGTGACCGGCAGGGCGTGTGGGCGCCGGATACGTTCACCTCGCTGGTGCTTGCCCGGGAAACACCGGAAAAAATCCTCCACCGCTCCAACAAGCAGCAGGGCGTGGGCGGCACCCTCGTCGGCGTGCGCAAGGAGACGCCGCGCGCCCAGTTCGCGCCGTGGGTGGGCATCACCGCGCCGGTCACCGCCACGCTGGATTTCCGCGGCAACGAAGCAACGCTCGCGCTGCGCGATCCGGGCAAGCGGCCGCAAGCCCGCGTGAACGGCTCCATGCGTCCGCTCGCCGCGGACTTCTCCGCGCCGCTCGCCTACTATCCGTCGCCCAATGAAAAAATCACCGGCCTGATGGCGGCGATGCGCGGCGGTAACTACATGGAGACGACCGGGCTCTATCAGTTGCAGCCGTATGATCCGGACCGCATCCCGCTGATCTTCGTCCACGGCCTCATTTCCACCGCCCGCATGTGGCGCAACGTGATCAACGAGATCGAGGCGGATCCCACACTGCGCGGCCGTTACCAGTGCTGGGTCTTCAACTATCCGACCGGAAATCCGGTGGCCTACTCGGCACTGCGCTTCCGCGAGGAGCTCGACAAGGCGGAGAAAAAATACGGCTTCCCGCATGGCTTCATGCTTGTGGGCCACAGCATGGGCGGCATCGTCTCGCGGATGCAGGCGGTCACGCTCGACCGCCCGGCGTGGAACCGCGCAGTTCCCGGTGTCATTGAAAAGCTCACCGCCGGATCGTCCAAGGATGACTTGATCAAGCGCGCTGTTATTTTCGACGCCAATCCGCACCTGCGCCGCGCCGTCTTCATCTGCACGCCGCACCGTGGCAGTGAGATGGCCATCAGCAGCATCGGGGAGCTTGGCATGCGGCTCATCGCCCTGCCGGTCACGGTCACCGCCGGCATTTCCCAATCCGTCATCGCCAGCTTGGGCACCTTCACCGGCGGCTCCGCGCGGCTTCCAACCAGTGTCACCAGCCTCTCGCCGAAAAATCCCACGCTCAAGGTCATCGACAGCGTGCCCCTCCGCGCGCCGCACCACTCCATCATCGGCGACCGCGGCAAGGGCGACACGCCGAACAGTTCGGACGGCGTGGTGCCTTATTGGAGCTCCCATCTCGCCACGGCGCAGTCGGAGAAAATCGTCCCCGGTCCGCACGGTTCCTGCGAGCTGCCGGAGACCATCGAGGAGCTGAAGCGCATCCTGCATCTTCACCTCAAGTCCGCCGGTCGCTGAGCCGGGATCACTGCTGGTTCAGTGAGACGATGATGAAGATCACGATCAACGCGGCGAGCACCGCCAGCGTGATCTTCACCCAGCTCAGCGGATGCTCGCCGGCCATTTTCCCGGTGTAGCCGTTGACCACGACCTGGTATGACTTCGCGCCGTAGGTGTAGGTCGCCAGCCAGACCGGGACGAGGATGTGTTTGAACGTGCGGCCCTGATAGGTGGACTCGACCTGTAAATTGCGCTGCGTGTCGCCGGGCACCTCGCGTGAGCAAAGCTCGCGGATAGTCGCGTCCATCTGCTGCTTGCTGATCTGCGAGGCCTGGCGGAGATCCACCTGATAGCGCTCGACGGTCCAGCCGCGGACGTAGGCGGGATCGTAGGGCTTGAGGTCCTTGATTGTGGGGAAGGGCTCGACTTTCCGCAGCAGGGCGGTGTGCACGCCGACGGTGCCGGGGACGGCGTCGTCATCGAAGAAGTGGGACAATTCCCCCGCGCTCGGTTCCCAACGAGTTCGCTGGACCTGGCGGGTGGCGGTTTTTCCGTTCGCGTCGCGGTAGGTCTCGGTTTCGTAATAATGGTAGCCGGACTCGGCGGTCCAGTCGGCGTCGACGTGCGCGTCGAAGGTCCAGTAAGGCAGATAGATGCCGTGCAGTGTGTCGGTGAGCGCGGCGCGTTTCAGCTTGTTCGGCGCCCACCAGCGGCTGCCATACCAGGCGCGAAGCTGGTCGCGGACCTGGGTGGCGGGGATTACGGAGGGCAGCAGGCTTTCCGGCGTGACGGCGTCCTTGAGATCATCGATCGGGACGATGGACGGCGAGCCGCAGAAATCGCAACGCTGGGCGGCGCGGTCGGGGTCGAAAATGCTGATCGCCTGGCAGCTCTCGCATTTCACGGATTTTTTCTCGGCCCGGAGTCCGCGCTGATCGGGCGTGATCGAGGCGAGCGCTTGTTCCAAATCATGCT
>JBIHZT010000412.1:0-4248 GCA_044240265.1 Luteolibacter sp.
GACGTGCAGGGGGACGATTCCATTTCCCCGCTGAAATGGGACGATTGGCTCAAACTGACCATCCGCGAGGAGGATCATGAGGTGAACACGCCGCGCGGAGCCGTGCGGGTTCCGACGGTAATCGTCGCTCCTAACTACTCGAAAATCCCCATGTGTCAGCCGCGCTTCGGCGCGCGTGGCATCTGGGAGCGCGACGGCGGCATCTGTCAATACACCGGCCGCAAGCTCGCGCCCGGCGAGGGCAACATCGACCACGTCGTGCCCCGTTCGCGCGGCGGCGCGTCGTCGTGGGAAAACTGCGTCCTATCGCACCGCTCGGTAAACGAGAAAAAGGCCGACCGCCTGCCTCACGAAGCCGGACTGCGACTGCTGCGCAATCCAAACGCGCCGCGCGCGCTACCCGCCACCATGATGATCCGTAACCTCCACGGTATCCGCGATTGGCAGCGGTTCCTGGCGCCGTTCACTGACCGCGCGGCGTGAATCAGGCGACATCCCTCACGCTATTGCCAAGCGGGCGGATGTCTGCCATGGCTGCGGCATGCATTTCCATCGCCGACTTACATTCATCGGGTTCGTTTTTCTCGCTGGTTCGGCCGGCCTCACTGCGGCGGAGGATTTTTCGTTCGACGCGCTGTGCGCCAAGGCCCGCAAGATGGCGGCGGCACCTTACGCCGCGCCGAAGCTGGAGCTCGCGGATTTCTGGAAAAATCTGAGTTACGACCAGCACCGCGACATCCGTTTCCAGATGGAGTCCGGGCTGTGGGCGAAGGAAAAGGAGCCGTTCTCCATCGACTTTTTCCACCCGGGATGGACGGCGAAAAAAATGGTCACTCTTCACGAGGTGAAGGGCGGCAAGTCGGAACCGCTCAAGTTCGACCAGAGCTTGTTCAATTACGGGAAACAGAAAATCCTCGCCGGCACGCCGCCGCCTCCTGGCTATGCCGGTTGGCGGGCTCGGACGCATCTGAACACGGCGGACTACATGGACGAGTTCCTCGTTTTCATGGGCGCGAGTTATTTCCGGGCGATCCCGAAGGACGCGCCATACGGGCTTTCCGCGCGCGGGCTCTCGATCAACAGCGCACTGCCGGGTGTGCCTGAGGAGTTTCCCGATTTCTCGGAATTCTATCTGGAAAAGCCGGCGATGGATTCGAATGTACTCAAGGTCAGCGCCCTGCTCACCGGCGAGAGCGTCGCCGGAGCCTATCAGTTCACGATCACGCCTGGGCCGGAGACCGTGGTGGATGTGGTGGCGGAAATCACGCTGCGCCGGCCGGTGATCCAGCTCGGCATCGCGCCGTTTTCCAGCATGTTCTGGTTTGGCGAGAGCACGCATCCCAAGCCTTATGATTTCCGACCGGAAGTGCATGACAGCGACGGCCTGCTGATGGAGCTGGGCAGCGGAAATCTCCACTACCGCCCGCTGGAAACGACCAAGGATAAGTTCCGCCACTGCGTGTTCACGATGGAGCAGCCGCGCTCGTGGTCGCTGCTGCAGCGCGACCGCTCGTTCAATTCCTATCAGGATCCGGAGGCGCTCTATCACAACCGGCCGAGCGTGCGGGTGGAGCCGGTCGAGGGATTCGACCTTGGGAAACTCCATCTCATCGAAATGCCGACCCGCGATGAGACGGAAGACAACGTGATTCTCCTGTGGGAGCCGCAGCCGACGCTGGAAGTCGGGAAAACCGCGCGTTTCCACTATCGCCTGCGCTGGATGCGCGATCCCGCACCATCTGGGATTTTCAGCGTCCGCGCCACGCGTTCCGGCACGCCGGTGCAGAAGCCGGACGAGGTGTTGGTGGCTATCGATTTCGCGAAGCCGCTTGAGCCGGGACTCAAAGTCGGCGATCCGAAATGGGATGACATCTCAAAACTGAAGCCCGTCGTCACGGTGAATCAAAAGGCGGTGAAGATCCTCCACGTCGGGCTGAGCGACATCAGCATGCCGAATGTTGATGCGCTTCCCGCCGGCCTCGGCCGCAGCGACAAGCTCCACATGCCGCAGGTGTTGCGCGCGTTTTTCGTGCTCGATCCGCCGAAGGATTTGACCGACATGGACATGACCTGCGAGTTGCAGGATGAGAATGGCAAAGCGGTCTCCGAGCGCTGGGTCTATCTTTGGCAAAAGTGAGTCTTTGCGGTGAATCGCCGCGGGGGTAGTCTTCTCACATGGATTCTCCCGAGCGGTTGGAACTCGAACTGCGCGATGGCACGCCCGTCATCGTGCGGCCGCTGATTCCGGAAGACCGCGCGGAGTTGGCGGAGGCCTATCGACGCTTGTCGCCGGAAGCGCGTTATAACCGTTTCTGGACTCATACGGGTGAAGTCGTCGGCGAGAAAATGCTCGACCGTGTGCTCAACCAAGACCCCGCGACGCACGTGACCTGGACCGTGCTCGATCCCACCCGTGAATTCAGTCCTCTCGGTGGTGCGAGCTGGTGGCGCGAGACGGGCGACTCCGCGGAAGCGGAAATTTCCTTCATCGTTCTGGACGACGACCAGGGCCGCGGCATCGGCACGCTGCTGTTAGCAATCATGTGGCTCACCGCCTTCCGCGCCGGGGCGGAGTCCATCGTCGGCTACGTCCTCCCGGAAAACCGCAAGGCTGCCCGCTGGATGCGTGATTGCGGCGCGAGCGGCGAGTGGGACGGTTACAAACTCATTTACCGCTGGAACCTCAACGACCTCGCCGCCCTGCCGGAATCCCCCGCCGCCGCCGACCTGGCGGACTGGCTGGCGACGCTGGCGCCGAAAATTCTCGGTTAGCTCAAACCGCGTGGGTCTTCAGGTTCGCCAGATCGATGAATTCCAACGCCGATTCATGGGTGGCTTCCAGCACGACTTCCGGCGCGCAACCGGCTTCAAACGCCTCCTGCCAGCGGGCGGCGCAGAGGCACCATTGGTCGCCGGCCTTGAGTCCGGGGAAGCTGTATTCCGGGCGGGGAGTGCCTAGGTCGTTGCCGCGGCTTTTTGAAAATTCGAGAAACCGGTCGTTCACGCGGGCGCAGACGACGTGCACGCCTTGGTCACCCGCTCCGCTGCGGCAGCAGCCGTCGCGATGCCAGCCGGTGAGCGGATCGAGCGAGCAGGGCTTGAGAACGGATCCGACGACGTTGCGTGTTTCGATGGCCATGGGGGAAAATACGCGGAAGCGCACTTGCGTCCACATCAGAAAAAACGCCCGGCTCCGGTGAGGGAGACGGGCGTTTTAGAAATGTGTTACTCAATCACTCGCCGAGGCCGAAGCGGACGAAGCGGGTGACGGTGAGGGTGTCGCCGAGTTCCTTGCCTTTGGTTTCAAGCAGGGCGGAGACCTTGATGTCGGAATCCTTCACGAATCCTTGTTCGAGGAAGCAGCTTTCGGCGAAGAACTTGCCGATCTGGCCCTTGAGGATGTTTTCGATGATGTTCGCAGGCTTGCCTTCGGCTTCGAGGCGGGCGCGGAAGATGTCGAGCTCGTTGTCCACCACGGATTGCGGGATGTCATCGCGGGAAAGTCCCTTGGGCGCGCAAGCGGCGATGTGCAGCGTGAGGTCCTTGATAAGTTCCTTGAAGGAGTCGCTGTTGCGGGTTTCCGGCTTGGTGGTGCCGACTTCGATGAGCACGCCGACCTTGCCACCGAGGTGGATGTAGGAGGCGACGACACCGCCGGGAGCTGCGTCGAAGCGGACATACTTGCGGAACTGGAGGTTCTCACCGACTTCGCCGACTTTCGACTTGATCGTGTCTTCGATGGATTGTTCGCCATGCTGATGGGCGAGAGCGGCTTCGTGATCGGCGGCTGCGGAAGCGGCGAGCGCGTCGGCGATGTCACCGACGAAGGCTTGGAAGTTTTCGTTTTTCGAAACGAAGTCGGTCTCGCAGTTCACTTCGATGAGGAGGCCGGAGGTGGCGTCCGCGTTGACGCGGGCGGTGATGACGCCCTCGTTGGCGGCGCGGTCGCTCATTTTCGCGGATTTCATGATGCCCCGCTCGCGGAGGAGCTTGATGGAGGCTTCGATGTCGCCGTTGGTTTCGGTGAGGACTTTTTTGCAGTCCATCATGCCGGCGTTGGTCTTATCGCGGAGTTCTTTGACGATTGATGCGGTGATCATTTGAAAAATAGATGTTGGTTCTAGAGATGAAAACGGGCGGCCCGTCGTGAGACAGGACGCCCGCATTCGGAAAACAAGTTAGTTTTTGCGGGCGGCGACCATGGCATCGACCAGATTCTGGAGGATGATGCGGATCGAGCGGATGGCG